>NZ_JBEZJP010000159.1:0-15741 GCF_040653175.1 Actinomadura sp. NPDC048032 | reverse complement strand
GGGCCGGGGGCGCCTGTAGATCAGCCCATCCGGAAGCGGCCGAAGAGCCGGTACATGAACTCCGTGCCCTGCTTGAGGGCCTCGACGGCGATGCGCTCGTCGTTGCCGTGCATCGCGATCAGCTGGTCGTTGTCGACGACGTAGGGGTAGACGCCGTAACCGGGAACGCCCTTGGAGGTCCACGGCGCGAGGCTCGTCCCGGCCTCGAAGAGGGCGGGCGCGAAGACCGCGTCCGGATAGGTCGCGGCGGCCGCGGCGCCGATGGCCTCGTACAGCGGCGAGTCCAGGCTGGACGGCGGCTTGGCCCAGGTCTCGTCCAGCCTCCTGAGGGCGTCCTCCTCCGACTCCCCCGGGTTGCCCGCGAGCGTGACGGTCACCTCGCGGCCGGCGAGGCGCCGCCGGATCGCGGCCAGGAAGTCGCGCGGCCGCTGGCCGCCGGGGACGCCCCGGCAGTTGAGGCGCAGTGTGGCCTTGGACGGGATGACGTTCTCCTTGTAGCCCGCGTCCTCGATCACGAAGGCGTGCGTCGTGCGGAGGAGGGCCTGGTGCAGCCACGGGTAGGAGCTGCGCTTGACGACGAGCGCGGCCGCCCGCTCGCGGGCCTGCTGGGACCGCGCGGACAGCAGCAGCCGCAGCGCCCGTTCGAACGGGCGGTCGTCGGTGGCCTTGGCGAGCGCGCCGAAGTACTCCCGCGTCACGGGGGTGAGCGCGACCGGCGCGAGCCAGGCGTCGAGGTCGGCGACGGCGCGGGAGAGCCGGGCGATGGCCGAGTCGGGATTGGGCTTGGAGGAGTGGGTGGCGGTGCCGCCGGCGGCGAGGTCGAGGTTGAAGTAGACCTTGTCCTGGCGCGTCACCGTGATGAGCATCGGCGTCCGCCGGTCCTTCTGCGCGAGGAACCAGCCGCCCTCGGTGAGCACCATGCCGGCGTTGACCTTGTCCCAGTGGTGCTCGGCGAGCCAGTGGGAGCCGTACTGCCCGGCCTCCTCGTCGCAGTCGGTGAGGACGATGATGTCGCGGTCGAACCTCGCGCCCTCCTTGACGTGCCGGAGCAGGGCGCTGATGTTGGCGGAGTTGGCGCCCTTCATGTCCAGGGCGCCGCGGCCGTAGACCTCGCCGTCGCGGACGGTCCCGGCGAACGGGTCGACCGACCATTTGTCACGTTCCACCGGGACTACGTCGGAATGTCCGAGCAGGAGCAGCGGCGGCGCCGCGGTGCCGCCCTCGATCCGGGCGACGAGGTGGACGTTGTCCTTCTTCGGCGTGGGGATGATCTCCGCGGGGACCCCCGCGGAGTCCCAGACGGCCTTGAGCATCTCGGCGTGGGGCCGGGTGACGCCGCCCTCCCCGAAGTTCTGGGTGTCGAACGACAGCATCTTCTTCAGCAGGGCCAGCGGGTCGAGGTCGGCGGGCGCGGGCCCGCGGGCGGGGCCGGCGAGGGCGGACCTGCCGGCCGGCGCCGCGGCGGCGGTGCCGCCCGCGAGCACGCCGCCCGCGAGCAGGACGGCGCCCGCGCCGGTGCGGTGCAGGAAGTCACGGCGGCTGACGGCGGGTGGGGAGTCGGGCATGGGAGCTCCTCCTTCGAACCCCGGACGGGCTTCGTGATCAAAGGTGACACGGCGGGCCGCCGATCTCCAGGGCGGCGGCCCGCCGGACCCCCGGCACGGCGCCGAACAGGTCGAAGTCGGGAACATCCAGCAATGCCGGGAATATACGATCCGGTGGCCGGACTCGGCCGGATTAACGGCGGGTAACCCTGGTTTCACTCTGGACAACGTGGGCCGCGCCGCGATGAGATGGCCCACCGTAGATTTGCCCACCCCCAGGCGGACTCGATGACGGATGTTGTGCTGGACGGCGTCGACAAGGTGTATCCCGGCGGGCAGGTGGCGGTCCGCGACGTCCGCCTGCGCATCAGCGACGGGGAGCTCTTCGTCCTGCTCGGACCGTCCGGCTGCGGCAAGTCGACCATCCTGCGCATGATCGCCGGGCTGGAGGAGATCACCGGCGGGGACCTGTGGCTGAACGGCACCGTCGCCAACGACCTGCCGCCGCGCGAACGGAACGTGGCGATGGTCTTCCAGGAGGGCGCGCTCTACCCGCACCGCACGGTCAAGGGCAACATGATGTTCCCGCTGGAGGTGTCCGGGGACGACCGCGCCGAGGCGTCCGCGAAGGTCGTGGAGCTGGCGCGCGCGCTCGGCATCAACACGATGATCGACCGGCTGCCGCGCACGCTGTCGGGGGGCCAGCGGCAGCGGGCCGCGATCGGCCGGGCGCTGATCCGCGAACCGTCGCTGTTCCTGATGGACGAGCCGCTGTCGAGCCTGGACGCGGGGCTGCGCGCGGAACTGCGCGTGGAGATCGCCGCGCTGGTGCGCTCCAGCCGCACCACCACCGTCTACGTCACGCACGACCAGGTCGAGGCCATGACGATGGCCGACCGGATGGCCGTGCTGCGCGACGGCGTCCTGGAGGACGTCGGCACCCCCGAGCAGATCTACGAGGACCCGGCGACCGTGTTCGTGGCCGCGTTCCTCAGCTCCCCTCCGATCAACCTGCTGCAGGCCACCCTGTGGGCGGTCGAGGGCCAGGGGCTGACGCTCGACCTCGGACCGCAGCGGCTCACGCTGCCCTGGAACGACCCGCGGGCGTCCGCGCTGATCAGCCACCAGGGCCGGCCCGTGATCGTCGGGATCCGCCCCGACACGATGATGCCGATCGCCCCGGGCTCGCCCGCCCCGGCCGGGACCGTCCTGTCCGGGCAGGTCCGCGCGCTGGAGTTCCACGGCCACGAGTGGCTCGCCTACGCCGAGGCCGGCATCCCCACGGTGGACGCGAACGAGGTCGGCCGGCCCGAGCGGCCGCAGGCCCCCGCGGCGGAGCGGCCCGGGCTGCGCGATCGTGTCCTGGCGCTGTTCGGCAGGCCGGCCGAGGCGCAGGAGCCGGTCGAGGAGCACGCGGGCCACCACCGGCGGTCCGACCTCGTCTTCCGCATCGCGCCCGGCGGGCGGCCCGACCGGGGCGACCGCGTCGCGCTGGCGGTCGACCTGGACCGGATCCTGTTCTTCGGCGCGGACGGCCGGCGCATCACGCCCGTCCACCGCTAGTCACGAGCGGCCGCGCAGGACGCCGGCGAGCCGGCGCATCCCCTCGTCGATCTCGGGCGGCGTCACGGCGCCGTACCCGAAGACCAGGCCCGCGCCGGGCGGCCCGGTCACGGCGAACTCCGACAGCGCGAACAGCCCGACGCCCGCGGTGAGCGCCCTCGCGGCGACGGCGGCGTCGTCCGCGCCGTCCCGGAACACCGCGCTCAGATGCAGCCCCGCCTCGGACGGGACGAGGTCGAGCCGGTCCCCCGGCAGCCCGGCCACCCGCTCGGCGACGCGCTCGTGCCGCGCCCGGTACTCGCGGCGGGACCTGCGGATGTGGCGGGCGAGCAGGCCCTCGTCGATGAACCGGGCGAGGGCCGCCTGCGCGGGCAGTTCGGCATGCCAGGACGAGACGTAGCGCGCCATGCGGAACGCGTGGTGCAGCGACGGCGGCGCCACCAGGAACCCCAGGCGCAGCACCGGCCGCATGATCTTGGAGAAGGTGCCGGTGTACAGGACGCGGCCGTCCTCGTCGAGGCTCTGCAGCGGCTCGACGGGCCGCCCGCCGTACCGGTACTCGGTGTCGTAGTCGTCCTCGACGATCACCACGTCCCGCCGCCGCGCCCAGTCGAGCAGCGCCCTGCGGCGCGGCAGCGACATCGGCATGCCGAGGGGGAACTGGTGCGAGGGCGTGACGTAGACGGCCCGCGCGTCGCCGGGCAGCGCGTCCACCCGGAGCCCCTCGGCGTCGACCGGCACGCCGCGCACCCGCATCCCGGCCGCGGCGAGGAGCATCCGCACGGGCGGGTACCCCGGGTCCTCCACGGCGACCACGTCGCCCGGTTCCAGCAGGACGCGGACGATGAGGTCGAGGGCCTGCTGGACGCCGGACGTGACGACGACGTCGGCCCCGCTCGCCCGCACCGACCGCGAGACGCCCACGTGGCGGGCGACGGCCTCGCGCAGGGCGGGCAGCCCCGCCGGGTCGGCCGCCGAGGCGGGATCGGCCAGCGCCGACGGCCGCAGCAGCCCCGACATGATCCGCCGCCATGCCTCGTACGGGAACAGCCGCACGTCGGGCAGCCCGGCGCGGAAGTCCCACCGGATCCCGGGCATCGGCGCCGGCCAGGCGGACACCCCGGCCCACACGCCGCGCGGGCGCAGCGGCGAGGCGGCGGGCGCGCCCCGCGCGGCGGACCCGGTCTCCCGGACGAACGTCCCCGCGCCGACCCGGCTCGTCAGGAACCCCTCGGCCGTGAGCCGGTCGTAGGCGACGCCGACCGTGTTGCGGGAGATCGCCAGGCGCCGGGCCAGCTCGCGCGTCGGCGGCAGCGCCTCCCCCGCGCGCAGCCGGCCGTCCAGGATCGCGGCGCGCAGCTGGCCGTAGATCTGCCCGGCGAGGTCGCGGCGCCCCACCAGGCTCACGTGGAGGTCCACGGCGCCGAGCCTAAATCGGCTCAGTCATTATGCGCAATTTTGGACCTGTACCTGGGCCTCTGCGCGTCCCTAGCGTGGCGGTATGGACCTGCTCAACGAACTCCTCACCACCGATTTCCGGCCACTCGACCGGAAAGCGGCCGATCTCTACCTGTCCCTCGTCGCGCAGGTGAAGCCGGACGCGCTGCGGCTGCCGACGCCGTGCCCCGACTGGACGCTGCACGGCCTGCTGCGCCACCAGGTGAGCCAGGACGAGGGCTTCGCGGCCGCCGCCCGGGGCGAGGGCGCGCGGCTGTCCGCGTGGCGCGGCGGCGACCTCGGCGACGACCCCCTCGCCGCGGCGCGGGCCTCCGCCGACCTCGTGACGAGGGCCTTCGCGGAGACGGCCCCGGACGCCGAACTCGTCCTCCCCGAGATCCGCGACGGCGGCGCCTTCCCCGCGGCGCTGGCGATCAGCTTCCACTTCGTCGACCTCGTCGTGCACGCCTGGGACGTCGCCGCCTCGATCGGCGCGGCCTGGGAGCCTTCCGGCGACCTCGTGGAGGCGTCCCTCAAGGTGGCCGCCATCGTCCCCGAGGAGGGCCGGGGGCCCGGCGACTCGTTCGCCCCGGCCGTCCCCTCCCCGGCCGGCGCGGAGTCGCGGGACCGCCTGCTCACCCTCCTCGGCCGGGACCCCTCATGGCGCTCCTGAGGACCGCGTGGCGCGGCGGGCCGGTCCGGGCGACGGGCCCGGTCCTCGTCAGCGTCACCGATTTCACCTGCGCGCGTCCGCTCGACCTGCCGAGGGCCTTCCACGCGGGCATGGCGCTGCGCCGGTCGTGGCCCGGCCTGGAGGGGGCCGTCGGCCTGTGGCTGTGGACCGACCTCCGCCGGCACAGGTGCGGCTCCGTCTCGGTCTGGACCGGCGACGCCGCGCTGCGCGGCTTCGTCGGCTGGCCGCCGCACGTCGCCGTCATGCGCAGGTTCCGGCGGCGCGGGACGATCCGCGCCGACACCTGGTGGGCGGACGCCTTCGAGCCGGCCGAGACGTGGGCGCGCGCGGAGCGCGTCCTCGCTCAGGCCGGGGCGGGAGCGGCCTCGCAGGTCAGCGACGCCTCCCGGTAGAAGCCGATCTTCACCTTGATCTGCCGCTGCTGCGCGCGCAGGATGGCGATCTGCTCCTCGACCCGGCGGTCGTGCTCCTGCAGCAGGTCGAGCCGCTCCTGGACGGTCTCGCCGCCGCCGCGGGCCAGCTCGGAGTAGCGCAGCATCTCGGCGATCGGCATGCCGGTGCCGCGCAGGCAGCGCAGCATCCCGAGCCACTGCAGGTCGTCGTCGGAGAACACGCGCCGTCCCGACGCGTTCCGCGCGATCCCGGACAGCAGCCCGATCTTCTCGTAGTAACGCAGCGTGTCGATGCTGAAACCGCTCTTCTCGGCGGTCTCGGCGGGAGAGTAGGAGCTCACGCATTCCAGGATCGCAGCTGGAGCGCACTCCAGGTCAACGTCCGGCCGGTCCGCGCGCTTGACCTGGAGCGCGCTCCAGGTCGCAGAGTGGGAAGGAGAGGCTTACACCACGAGGCACGCGAAGGACTCGCCATGCGCATTGGACTCCAGGTTCCGAGCTTCACCTTTCCCGGAGGGCCGGAGCAGATGGAAGGGCGCCTATACGACCTGCTACACACCGCCACAAACGCCCGTCTCCACAACATGCGCCGCCCGGTCGACGAAACACTGCCGCCAGACGATCGGCAGTGGCTTGAATCCTGCGTCATGCCGTTGGAGCGCATTCTGCGCTTGCTCGGCTACGGCACCACTTCGCCGAGTACGGACACCGAATCAACTCTCCCGCCCTCGCAGGCGCCAAGCGGGGACAACAAGAGACGCAGGCAACAGATCCATGGCACAGTGCGCGACCTCCTAACCGCTGGCCTACTCGAAGCACAGGCGAAAATCATCTCCACCCGCCGCGCTCACCCAGCAGAAGCGACGGTCTTGCCTGATGGCCGAATCGAGTACGACGGACGCCTCTTCCACAGCCCTTCGGGCGCGGCGGACTACGTAACCAAGCGTTCCGAAAGCGGATGGACCTTCTGGGCGGTTGAGACCGACACCGGCAGAATGACGCTCGACTCCCTCAGGAAACGTCTCGACCCGCCATCCACAAGCTGATTCGCAGAACGAGAAGCTCGGCGTCGTCGAGGGATGAAGGGCTCGGACGCTTTTTGGCCCTCGCCGGTCTCGCCGAAGGGTGCGGCACCGGGGATAGCGGGGCAGCCCACGCCTGGAACCCTTCCCTCTAACCCTCCCGACAACACGGCCGGCCTCGCCCTCGCCCCCGCTAGAGGACACCGGATCGACAAGGCGAGGCCCGTCCGAGGGCCATGCGCCCACCAGACGGAGATCGCGATGATCGAATGGCGGAAATCCAGCCGCAGCGGTACAGGTGGTGTCGGCGGTCACGATTGCGTGGAGGTGGCCGCTCTCGCGGAAGGACGCGGCATCAGAGACAGCAAGGCACCCGACACCGGGTACCTCATCCTCTCCCCCGAGAGCTTTGCCCAGCTCATCACCCAGGTGAAGCGCGGTGACTTGGACGTCTAACCCTCCCGACCCCCGGTCGAACCGGTCAGATAAACCGGGCAGATCTTGAACCAGACGACTCAAGTCCGGGCGCCGCTGAAGGTCGTCAGGACCGTCAGGGCATGCAGTGCCTCCGAGAGGACCCGGTAGTTCCAGCGCCTCATCCATGCCTCCGCTCGCGTGGGGCGGCGGGTAGTGTCGCCGAGGTGTCAGAGGACGGCTTCACCATCAGGCTTACTTCCGATCAGGCGTTGGTGCTCTCCGACTGGCTCGACCGCATGGAGACCAACGACGAGTTCGACGCGCTGGTGAACGAGGACCGGGCAGTGTGGTCGCCGATCCTCAAGATCTCGGGGACATTGGCCACGTCGCTGGGGGAGATCTTCCTTCCGGACTACACCGCTCGCCTGGACGCGGCCCGGGAGCGGCTCAAGGACGCACTCGGCGACCTCGGGCGTCCACCGGCGCCCGCCCGCGACGTTCGTATCCCACGTCCCGATCAGTAGGTCGCGAAGGTGACGCTGATCGCACCGGGCGGGTTCTGCTGTGCTTTCACAGAAAAGTAGAGCCCATCTCGCACGGTGGCCCCGTCGAGCCTGTGAGGGGCGGCGAAACGGCGACCCATCAGGATTCGAAGCGGATGTCGTGAGTGGTGGCGTCGGCGGCGGCGAAGGCCAGGAGCCGTTCACCCTCCTCGGCCAGCGCGTCCTTGTCTTGCGACGCGAGCTGCTCGTAGGGCCGGACGAGCAGCGTCGCGGTGTCCCGTTCACGTTGCAGCTGCCAGTCACCGGCGGTGAACCCGTCCAGGAGCACGATGCCGGGCAGCGGACGGCGCGTGACGTACTTCTGCGCGCGGAAGGCGTCGGTGACGATGCGGCTGCGGTCGGCGTGCGACAGCAGCAGATTGTCGAAGTCGTACAGAAAACGCGGCGGCGCGGGAGTGTCGGGATCGGGCCGGGGAGCGTCGGGCACATCGAACAGTTCACGCCCGTCGTCGTCGGTGAAGACGGCCAGGCGGGGACGCAGCCGGTTCACCACCTCCCGCAACCGCGTCAGCCCTGACCACTTCTGCACGTCCTTCACGGACGCGGGGCCGAACGCCGCCAGGTAACGCAGGACCATCTCCTCAAGGGACGCGTCGGCCGCCAATGATCGGCCCAGCCACGCCTCGGCGGTCGTGTGCGCGATGGGCCCGCTTCGCCCCCACACACCCCGGGGCGGCACCTGCACCAACGCCATCCTGTTGCGGGCCGCGTACGCGAGCGACGCCGCGGCCCGGTCGCCCCACCCCGCCGTCCGGCCGTGTTCGGCGAGCAGCGCGCCGAGTTCCTTGCTCGTACGCGGCTTCTCCTCCACCAACGGCCGGGCGGCGGCGACCAACTCGTCCATGTCCAAGCCCTGGACGGGTTCGCCGTGGGTGTGGTTGGAGAACAGGTCGCGGTCCAGGACGGGCTGGATCAGCGGGCGCAGCCACAGGCAGTCGCGGACGCTCACCAGGTGGATCGTCGAACGCATCAACGCGATGCGCACGAGTTGCCGGTCGAGGAGCAGCTGCCCGATCTGCTCCGGTCGCACGTCCTCCAGCCGTACGCCCAGGCCCACGTACCACGAGTGCGGCGTCTGCGCCTGGAGACCCGCCAGATGCTCCACCGCCTCCACCACGGGCAGTGTCGAACGGGCCAGCAGCAGTTGCCGGTCAAGCGTGGCGCGGTTGAGCGCGCGGCGAGTGAGCATCGGTGTCACACGGGTCAGAGTAGGGCGGAAGAACTCCCCAGCTCCGCGAAGGCTTACGCGCGATCAGGCGTTGGTGCTCTCCGACTGGCTCGACCGCATGGAGACCAACGACGAGTTCGACGCGCTGGTGAACGAGGACCGGGCAGTGTGGTCGCCGATCCTCCAGATATCGGGGACGTTGGCCACGTCGCTGGGGGAGATCTTCCTTCCGGACTACACCGCTCGCGGTTGCGTCCACGGAGGTGGTGTATGACTTTGACCTGGTCAGAGGGCGTGGCATCGTGACGTGAGACGGCCATCGCGTGATCCTTCGAATCGACCAAGATCAGAAGGACTGGTGTGGCCTGTGGTGACTCCGGATGCGTGGGCGGTGCGCGATCTCGTTTATGGGACGTTCGCGGCGGAGGGGCGAGCGCCCTCGGTGGGTGAGCTCGCCCGCAGGACGGGAAGCACGGCGGAGGCGGTCCAGGGAATTCTGGGTGATCTGGCGGACGCGCATGCGCTGGTGCTGACGCCGGAGGGGGACGCGGTGCGGATGGCGCATCCGTTCACGGCGGCTCCGATGGCATTCGTGGTGACCCCGGTGGACGGGCACGACGACCGCCGGTGGTGGGGCGGGTGCGCTTGGGACTCCTTCGGCATCAGCGCCGCCCTGTGCCTGGACGTCCGGATCGACACCGCCTGCCCGCAGTGCGGATCCCGCATCTCCTTCGAGTCCAGCCTGGGGACCCCGCCGCCCGCCGAGCTCGCCGTCCGCTTTCCGCGGCCCGCCGAGCAGTGGTGGGACGACGTGGTCGCCACCTGCACGATGATCCGTATGTTCTGCGACCGCGGCCACGCCGAGCAGTGGACGGCCGGCAACGCGCCCGGCAACGGCTACATCGCGGATGCCACGACCGTCTGGCGGCTGGCCGGGCCCTGGTACGGCGACCGCCTCGACCCCGATTTCCAGCCGCACAGCCGCGAGCACAACCAGGCGCTCCTGGAGGGCTGCGGCCTGACCGGCTCCTTCTGGCACCTCCCCTGACCGCAGCCGCTTGACCTCTCAGCTCCAGCGGAGCCCTCACGACACGGGCGTGGTGACGGCCGGCGCCTGTGTGAATGCCTAACTTGAGGTCCTCGTGCTTCGTCGCTGTGCGCAGGCGGAGTGTCGCCCACCACGAACAGCAGCAACACCTCCAGCACGCCACCGGGCCCGTACGCCACGCCCAGAGCGTGCCCTCGGCCTCACCAACCCCCTGGACAAGCCCTGCAGAGCAGTGGCTGGGCTACTGCGCGGACGACGGTACCCAGGCAGGGCGGAACACCCGGACGGCAGCCGAAGCGATCAGGGGAGCGGCCAAATCTTCTTTTCGCGGACGGTTTGATCTGACGCCCTCCCTCGGTGGGGGCCTGGCTCGAAAAGGAGAGAACATGAAGACGCGTGCCGCCTTTATGGCGCTGGGAGCGCTGGTGGCCGGTGTCCTACTCACCGGCTGCGACGACGACGACCGCTCGTGCGAGGACACCGCCGCCCGGGTGGCTGACAACCGCGGCGTCACCGGCGCCTCGCTGGTGCTGTCGGCGCCGAGGCCCCCGGCCCCGCCGCGTCCGGCCAATCCGGCACCGGCACGTCCGGCTAATCCCGCGGGCCCGCTGAACCCGGCCAATCCGGCCAACCCAGCGAATCCGCTGAACCCGCTGAACCCGCTCAACCCGGCGAACCCGCTGAACCCGGAGGAGTCGGGCTGCTAGCAAGGCAGCTGCCCATAGTGACCGCCGCCTGGCAGGCGCATGGACCACTTAGGGTGATCTCCTGGGCCCCACGCTTTGCGCGGGGCCCGTTCACATCCAGCTGTGCGGGCAGCCGCGTCATCACCGACGCCTTCCGCGCGCAGAACCACGCCACGCGCCGTCCGCTGCCCGGCATCGTGCTCCTGGACGGGTTCACCGCCGGTAACTGGCAGCTGGAACGTCCGCCGCCACTCGCGGCATCCGCTTCGAATCCTGATGGGTCGCCGTTTCGCCGCCCCTCAGAGCCCACCCGGTGCGATCAGCATCACCTTCGCGACCTACTGACCGGGACGTGGGGCTCCTAGGCGTCCGCTGGTGGACGCCCGAGGTCGCCGAGGGAGTCCTTGAGTCGCTCCCGGGCCGCGTCCAGGCGAGCGGTGTAGTCCGGCAGGAAGATCTCCCCCAGCGACGTGGCCAACGTCCCCGATATCTGGAGGATCGGTGACCACGCTGCCCGGTCCTCGTTTGAGCATCGGTTTCACTAGTGGTCGACTACGTGCACTCTCGGTGCGTGCAGGCGGTTTGGCTCGGTGGGGGGCGTGGCGCGGTTCCTGATGGTGATCAGCTCGTCGTCCCAGTGGGCTTCGCGCAGTTCGGCGTCTGTCATGCTCAGGCCGTCGGGGTGCCGTCCGATGGCGGCGAGGTGTCCGCGGTGTCCCCAGGCCAGCCGTTCGACTTTCCAGCCCGGCCAGGTCTCCCCCACACGCGCGACGAGCCCCGTCGGGACGGTGGCGGTGGTCCAATAGCGCAGGCGACGGGCGCGCAGGTCGATGACCGCGCCGTCGGTCACGGCGTCCTCGGCGGCCAAGGGGAAAGGCGCCTCGGCGGCCAGGGCGCCCAGAAGAGACTCCCCGTGATGCGCCAGCAGCGGGACGATCGTGTTGGACAGTTGCCAGTGCGTGAGGGCCGCGTCGGCTTCGATGACGCTGACGAGGCAGGACGCGTCGGCGAGGGCGTCTGCGATCAGTTCGTGGTGGCGGACCGTGATCTGGCGGGTGTCCGGGTCCCAGTCGACGAACCAGTAGTCGCGTGCGGCCGGGTTCACCTCTACGGCCTCGGCCCTCGCCGGTTCGGGCGGGAGTCCGGGGTAGAGCAGGCGGCGCAGTTCCTCGTCCCCGCCCCAGGCGTAGGCGACGTCCCAGTCCTCCCAGCCCGGCGTGGCCGCCTGGCGCAGGGCCATGCTCTCGCGGTGGCTGGCACCCGCGGGCGGCATGGTCAACGCGCAGCCGTAGAACCGGTACCGGCGCGTGGTCAGGTCCAGGGCGATGCCCTGGCAGGACCGTGCCATGTTCGGGGCGCCGTCGACGTTCCTGCCGTCGGCCCGGATCCTCTCCACAAGGCCGCTGCGGTCGTCGGCCCCCGTGAGGTGCCACCGGCCGTACTTCTCGTCCAACTCCCAGTGGGAGCCGTCTTCCAGGCGGACGAGATAGGCGGTCCAGCATCCCATCCGCGAACAGTACTGGTCGTGCGCCAGGGCGCTCGAACGGGCGGGTGCCCTGACCAGCCGATTCGTCACTGTGCGCGGATATCGTGACGATCATGGCGCAGATCCGCTACCTCCAGGGCGACGCGACCTCCCCCCAGGCCGCAGGGCCCAAGGTCATCGCGCACGTCTGCAACAACCGGGGCGGTTGGGGCAAGGGATTCGTCCTGGCGATATCCCGACGCTGGCCGGAGCCCGAAGCCGCCTACCGGCGCTGGCACCGCGACCGCGCCGCCAACGACTTCGGGCTGGGCGCGATCCAGCTCGTCCAGGTCCGGCCCGACATCTGGGTCGCCAACATGATCGGCCAGCACGGCGTCAAGACCGGCCGGAGTTCCGGGCCGCCGATCCGCTACGAGGCGGTGCGGAAGTGCCTCCACCAGCTGGCCGCACACGCCATCGAGCTCGAAGCGACCGTCCATATGCCTCGCATCGGCTGCGGCCTGGCCGGCGGGCGATGGGACCGCATCGAACCGCTCGTCATCAGCGAGCTCGCCGACCGCGGCGTCTCCATCACCATCTACGACACGCCATAAAAAGTTCGAGATCTCGGTGTCGGGGATGTCGAGAACGTGGGGGTGGCTCCGTCCCAGGGGCACGAGCGGCCGAGAACGGGCGCTCGACGGCACCGAGACAGGAGCGACGACCATGGAGCAGCACGAGATCACCGAGATCCTCAACCGGCCGTACAGCCAGGAGCTGCTGGCGCGTGATGTGACGCGGCTGGCCTACGTCGCCAAGGACGGCACGCCGCGCAACGTGCCGATCGCCTTCACCTGGAACGGCTCGGAGATCGTCATGTGCACCAGCAGGAACGCCCCGAAGCTGGCGCACCTGCGCGAGAACCCGATGGTGGCCCTCACGATCGACACCGAGGTGCACCCGCCGAAGATCCTGCTCATCCGGGGGCGCGCCGAGCTCGACGTCGTCGACGGCATCCCGGACGAATACCTCCAGATGAACGGCAGCTACGACATGACGCCCGAGCAGCGCGTCGAGTGGGAGGCCGAGGTCCGCTCCCTCTACGACGGCATGGTCCGCATCGTCGTCACCCCGACCTGGGCGAAGCTCATCGACTTCGAGACCACGCTGCCCAGCGCGGTCGAGGAGCTGGCGCGGCAGCGGGCCGAACGCCAGAGCGCCTGATCCAGCAGCGTGAGAGCCATGCCGTGTCAGAATCCTCGGCATGAGCGCCCCGACCCTCACCGAGCGCAGGCCGCCCTGGGTCGTCTTCACCTCTGGTGACGATTCGTGGGTGGCCTCCGAAACGGCGGCGCTCCAAGAACAGGGCGGGCTCGTCTTCCGACTGGACGGTCGAGAACTGCTCGACCCGGCTTCACTGTTCCGCGCCTTCGCCCGGGAATTGTCCTTCCTCGGTTACTTCGGCCACAACTGGGACGCGCTCGTGGACTGCCTGCACGATTGGCACGGCCCCGGGCACGGCGAGCGGGACGTCGCCGTCCTCGTCGACGACGCCGACGGGTTGGCCGGTGCGGAGTTCCTGGGCCTGTTCGTCTCGGTGCTCTGCCAGGCGGCCTGGAAGGCCAACCTGCAACTCGACGCCGACGGGGTCCCGCACGAGGACAGGAAGCCGTTCGCCTTGCACTTCGTGCTGCTGCTCGACCACACCCCGCCCGCCGTCCTCGCCGAGGCGGCGGCGAGCGGCAGGTCCGCATTGGCCCCCGGCAGCACGGGAATTTCGTTGGACCAATGCGAAACGATCACAATACGCGACCATGATCTACCTCAAAGCCACGACAAAGGATCGGGTCGGCCCCGAGAGGACGGCACAACACCAAAGTAGGTAAGCACCGTCCGGCCGGCCGTTAAGCGCAACCATTTTCGTTGCCGACCCGTGATGTCGCTCTCTTGATCATTCTTGGTACCGTTCCCCGGATGGCGGAAGCCAGTGCGCGGACCGATCTCCTGTATCCGCGCAAGGAAAACCCCTGGGGGGCACTTATGAAGACGGCTCTGCGCCGAACTGTGCTGTCATTGTCAGCACTCACCGTCACCACTGTCGGAACCCTGTCCCTCATGAGTCCGGCCAACGCCGCCGCCGCCTACTCGGTGTCGGGTGTCTGCGGCAGCGGCTACAAAGAAGTGCGAAGCATCGCCCTTTCCGGCTACAACAAGACCGCTGACGGGTGGGGCACCGTCGCATACGTGAAGATCGGCTACAACGCCGGCAACGGCAAGAACTGCGCCTTCACGCAGAAGTCGACGACGAACTACAGCTACGGAAAACTGTCCGACGTCAGCGTCAAACTGCGGGAGCTGCGCTACGGGGACACCTCCTACGACGTCAACGGGCCTTACCGGTACTTCGCGGGACCGGTCTATGTGTCCGCCCGCAACACCTGCATCGATGTCTGGGGCTGGGAAGACTGGGCAGGCTCGTATGACTTCGGCCCGATAGCCTGCGGCTGAGCGCACCGATCCAGTCGCCGTGGTCGCACTGTCGTCGACAGTGCGACCACATCGGTGTCCGCGCACCCACACCGAAGCCGGCGAGGGTGTGTCAGCGGTCAGGCCCGGGCAGTGCCGGAAGAACCGGCTCCCGCCCTGGTCGGGGCGTGAGCCGGTCACGTGGCGAAGCCCGGCCACGAGGGTCATGGCGAGGCTCAGGCGGGAGACTCGCCCCCGGCCGGGTCCTCCAGGAGGACCTCTCCCCAGCAGGCCGTGCCCTCGTCGGTCCGGTGGCTGCCGTGCTGGCAGCCGTCCGAGCCGGTCCAGATCTGCGCCACCACCTGCCGGGGGCTGAACTCCTTCGGCACCGCGTCGTGCACGGTGATCCTCACGAGCCGCCGTCCGTCCTTGGTCAGCACCCTGCAGTCGAGCCTGACGCCCCCCGGAAGCACGGGGTTCTCGTCGGCGCCGATGTCGATGCCGTGGGAACGCGCGGCGAACCGGAGCAGGTCCCTCGCCCGCAGTCGCGCCCGGACGACCGGCCGGTCGCCGGCCCCGTGCTGCTGGATGAAGATCTGAAGCAGCGTGAGGAAGTTCTCGGCCGAGAGTCCCTCGGACCCTGCCGAAGCAGTGAAAGTCGGCGTCTTTTCGTTGTCGGAGGCCCCCATGGGGATCCTCTCCTTCCGGCTATGAGTTGCGAATAGTTCGAGTCCTGGACTCGTGGAATATCGTCCGCACGCACTCAGGGGGCCGCAAGGAAACGCGCGATGTCGCGATGTTGAACGGTCGGGGGCCGCGTTCCTCTCTCGCGGACGGCGACGCTTTCGCGTCTTCGCAGGTGCTCGTGGAACGAGAAAGCGTCCCGGCGTCGGGCGGCATGATGCCGCCTTTCTGCCGGGACGCCTCGTGCTGAAGATCCACGGAGCTTCAGATCCCGTGGACCCCAGGGTGTTCACCCTTGTCGTCGCCGTCGCCGCTGTCAGACGGCGGCGACGCCGCAGATCTCAGGGCCCGCCTGCGGCACCGTCAGGAGACGGAGGAACCGGCGGGCCGGTGGTGTCCGCGACCCACGATGGGGACGTCGGCCCCGCCCACCAGCGGGCGCAGCCGGTCCTTGTGGATCTCGGCGATGACGACCTTGTTGACGTTCACCGCCTCGGCGACCTTGAAGTCGACCACGAGGCTGGCGAGCCGGTAGGCCTCGACGCCCGTCATTCCGAGGACGCCGACGAGGTAGTCGACGACCTCCTCGGCC
>NZ_JBEZJP010000158.1:0-15899 GCF_040653175.1 Actinomadura sp. NPDC048032 | reverse complement strand
GTTTTCGATCAAGCTGTATTTATCACCGGATTCGAGTCTCGTGACGATTCGGGGGTCACGCGCCGAGGGTGTCGATGGCGGAGATCTTCCATTTGCCGTCGGCGTACAGGGCGTCGACGGCGAAGACGGCCGCGGAGTAGCTCGTCTTGTTCGTGTCGGTGCGGGTGTTGCGCTGGTCGGCGAAGACGAGGAGACGGGCGCGGTCGCCGGCCAGGGATTTCACCGCCGAGTCGGTGACCGCCGTGGTGAGCACCTGCTTCTGCTGCGGAGCCTGCTTGCGCACCAGGGCGAAAAGCTGGTTGTACTGCTGGACGGCCTTTCCGGTGAGCAGTTCCTGCGCCGCCTTCTCCGTCTTGGCCACGTCGGCGTAGTTGTAGGAGAACACCGTGTTGACGGCCGTGGTCACCTGGCCCTTGACCTCGGCGGTGCGGCCATTGTCGCTGAGGGCGTCGTTCTGCGCGGAGGCCGCACCCGTGAGGTCGCGCTCCTGGGCGTTCGACCAGGCGGCCACTCCACCGAGCGCTACTGCCAGCGCCCCAAGGAGGATGACCAGGCGGGTGCGCGCGGTGCCGGGGACGAACCGTCCGGCCGAAGTGATCGCTGCCATTTCGCTTTCTCCTCCCCGCTCAGGGCGTACCGGTCGGGGCCTGGCCGAGCGCCGACAGTTTCCAGCCGTCCGAGGTCCGGGTGAGCTGGCCGGCGAACCGGCGGGTGTTGTCGACCGGCCTGCCGTCGGCGCCGGTGATGGTGATGCGGACGGCGGCGATGACGGCCGCCTTGCCCGCGCGGGAGTCGAGTTCGGTCAGCCCGGATTCGAGGATCTTCGCGGTGCTGGTCGTCTTCGCCTTCTGCACCTCGGTCCTCAGCCGGGCCTGACCCTGGACGATCTGGTCGTAGAGTTGCGCGGTCGCCGAGTCCTGCCACACCTTGAGGCCCGCGTCGACCTGCCGGTGGTCGAGGGTGTTGAGATTGACGATCTCCTGGCCGGCCACGGCGAGCACCCGATCCCGTTCGGCGGCGTAGGCCATCGAGTCGTCGCCGGACGCCGTGTGGTACGACCAGCCGAACCACGCGGCGGCACCGGCCGCGACCAGCGTCACGAGCGACGCGATCCGGATCAGCGGATCCTTGGAGAGGCGGTGCCGGGGCCGCTCGGCCGCGTCCTTCGCCGGCGGCCTCGCGGCCGGCGCCTCACCGGTCTCCTTCTCGGACGGCGACGGCTCCGGGTCCGGGTCCGGGTCCTCGGCGGCCCCCTCCCCCGCGGGCTCTGGAGTCTCGGCCGCGTGGTCCGCGGACGGTTCCGGTTCGCGCGGTTCGCCGGCGGGGCTCTCGGGCTCGTCCGCCAGCGCCTCGCGCTCGTCGGCCGCCGGGTCGGCGGTCTTGGTCCTGGTCTCGGTCACCTGAGTCCACCCCTTCTTTTCAGGCGGCCCGGAGGTCGCTGATGCGCCAGCCGTGGTCGTCGCGGGCCGTGACGATGAGCTGGGCCGCGACCGGCGGACCGGTCGCCCTGCCGCCGCGGGTGGCCTGCTGGTCGAGCAGGACCAGCAGGACCGCCGTCCCGTCACGGGAGAGTCTGATCAGACCGGCCTTCGCGACCTTCGTGGTGAGGGCGAGCTTCATGACCGGCGCGTTCTGCTTCACGAGGCCGAACAGTTCGCGGTAGTCGCCGACGGCGCGGCCGGTGAGGGCCTCGTTCGCGGCGCGTTCGGTGGCCGCCGGGTCGGTGTAGGAGTAGGTGAAGATCCGCGCGACCTTCGCCGAGACGTCGGCGACGACCGCACCGGTCCGGGCCTTGTCGACGAGTGCGCGGTTGGCGGCCGGTGACCGGTCGCTCCGCCTGGCGGCCCAGGCGTCGACGGCGAGGGCGGACAGGCACAGCGCCAGCGCGAGGGCCACGGGCCACCCGAGCCCGGCCGCCCGCCTGAGTCCGGAGACGAGCGTGCGCCGGGCGGTCTTCCTCTTCCGCGGGGCCGGGTCGCGGCGCGCGGGGCGCTCTTCGGTGATGCTCACGGGCCGCTCCCCCCGGGCGCCGGCGCTCTCAGCGAGCTGATCTTCCACACGCCACCGACCCTCTGCATCCCGACCTCGTAGCGTTTGCGCTGCTCGGTGCCCTGGGCGGCGCCACCGGCGGGCTCGGTGAAGATCCGGACGGAGGCGAGGACGGTCGCCTCGCCCGCCGACCGGTCGAGTGCGGTGACGGCGAGTGCGGTGACCCGTCCGTGCGAGGGGGCCTTCTGCCCGGCGAACCTCGCGCGTGCGCCCGGGATGTCGCGTTTCAGTGCGTCGGCGAACGGGCCGGTGGCGACGTCCAGCCAGTGCGTCATGTCCAGCTCCGCCACCTTGGGGTCGATGCTGTTGATCAGCGCCAGATCGCGGACGGCGGTCCGGCTCACGTCGTCCCGCGCGGTGGCGAGGTCGTGGTCCGCGCCCCGTCCGGACTGGAACAGCGACCAGAACGACAGCAGCAGGAGGACGGCGGCGGCGGCCGTGAGGGCGTGGCCGGCCGGACGGATCCAGCGGATCATCCAGGTCGGCTTGCGCAGCACGGCCGCCACGACGGTCACGGCGCGCCCCCGAGCCCGAGGAGGGCGGCGAGGTCGCCGGACGGCGTCTGCTGCCGCGCCAGCCCGGCCAAGCCCAGGGAGGCGAGCAGGCCGGTCGCCTCCGGGCCGCCCAGCGCGCCCGGCCTGGCCGGCGCCGGGACGCCCTTGCGCGGCGCGTTGGCGGTGCCGCGCACGTTGATGCCGCTGCTCGGGCTCTCCGCGCAGTGCGCGTCGGTGTTGAACGGCGCGGGCGACAGGGTGAGGCCGTCGCGGTACCTGGTCTTGCCGTAACCGCGGGTGCAGGGCTGCGGGTTGAAGAACGTGGTGACCAGCCCCATCCGGAGCTTGCCCCCGTCCACGATGCTGGGGCCGATCGCCGCGACCCGCGGGAGATTGGCCAGCATCTCCTCGATGGCGGCCTGGCGAGGCTCGGCCACGCGGGCGGTCGTGAGAAGGTTCGCCAGCAGCACGCCGAGGCTCGGGTCCAGGTCGTGGAGCAGGCCGGACAGTTCCGCCGCCGCGCCGGGCCCGGCCGTGATCAGCTCGCGCAGATCGGCGTCGGAGTCGCGGAGCCGCCGCGCGAGCAGGCTGGAGTCGGTCGCGAACGCCTTGAACGCCCCCGACATCTCGTTCTGCGTCCGCAGCACCGCCTCCCCGTTGTGGATCAGAGCGCGCGTTTCGGGGAAGGCCGCGTCGGACGCCGAGATGAACCGGGAGCTCGTGTCGAGGAGCTGCTGGAGGTGCGGGCCCTGCCCGGCGAACGCCAGCCCCAGCTCGTCGATGAGGATCCTGGTGTCGTTCAGCGGGAGCGAGGCGGTGAAGTCGTTGACGCTCTTGAGCGTCTCGTCGACCGGCGCCGGGGTGGTGGTGACGCTGCGCGGGATCGTGGTGCCCTGGGCCAGATAGGGCCCGGTGTCGGCGCGGGGCCGCAGGTCGACGTACTGCTCGCCGACCGCGGAGCGGTTCGCGACGATCGCCTGGAGGTCGCGCGGGATGTCCGGCGCCGAGTCGTCGATCCGGAGTTCGGCGATGACGCCGTCCCGCGTCAGGTCGAGCCTGCCGACCTTGCCGACGGTGACGCCCCGGTAGGACACCGCGGACCCTTCGAAGAGGCCGCCGGTGCTGGGCAGGTCGAGCCGGACGGTGTAGTACCCGCGCAGCCCGACGTAGCGGCCGACGTCGGCGTAGTTGACGCCGATGTAGGCGACCACGACGATCGCGATGACGGCGAACACGGCGATCTTGATGCGGGTGACCAGGGTCAGCACGTCAGTTCCCCTCCCCCAGCGTCGGCAGCGGAAGGGCCGGCTCGCTGCTCGGGCTCTCGGTCCGGGGTGCCCGGCTCGGCGTCCCCGGTCGCGGCGTCCCCGGGGTGGGGGCCCCGGTGGGCGGAGTCCCCGTGGTGGGGGTCCCGGCGCCGGACACCGCGGCTCCGGAGCCGCGACCCGCCGCCGTGTCCGGGCAGGGCGGCGGCTGCGGGCCGGGGACCGTGGGCGTCGCGGCGAGGGCGCGCGCCCCCTCCTCGTCGTCAAGGCCGTCGAACGGCCCCTCCTCCTTCACCGGCGCCATGACGCAGTCGAAGCCGTCGGCGGCGATGACGGTGACGTAGGCGTTGAGGTAGTCGCCCTTGATCGCCTTGAGCGCCTCGTCGGTGAACGGGTAGGTCAGCAGGATCTCCAGGGACTTCGGCAGGTCGCGGCCGGAGTCGGCGAGCTTGCGCAGGACGACCGCCAGAGAGCGCAGGTTCGCGGCCGTGTCCTCCTTGCTGGCGTTGATCGTCTTGACGGCGACGTCCGAGAGCCTCTCCAGCCGGCGCAGCATCTCGACGAGCAGACCGCGCTGCTCCTCCAGCACCTTCAGGCCGGGCGACAGGTCGTCCAGGACGGTCCCGACCTGCCCGTTGCGGGCCCTGACCGTGGACGACAGCCGGTTCAGCCCGTCGAGCGCGTTCACGATCGACTGCCGGTTCCGGTTGAGCGTGCCCGTGAAGGTGGCGAGGTTCCGCAGCGCGGACCGGACCTTGTCCTCGCGCCCGTTGAGCGCCTGGTTCAGTTCCCGGTTGATGGTCCGGATCTGCGGGAGCCCGCCGCCCGACAGCAGCAGTGACAGCGCGCCGAACACCTCCTCGGTGTCGGCGTTGCGCGTCGTCCGGGACGCCGGGATCATGGCGCCGTCGGCGAGCCGCTGCGGGGAGGGCGCCGTCGTCGGCGCGGCGAGCCTGACGTACTTCTCCCCCAGCAGGCTCGACTGCTCCAGGTTGGCGGTCGCGTTCGCGGGCAGGTGCACGTCACCGTTCACGGCGAGCGTCACCTCCGCCTGCCACGCCCCCTTCGGCAGCGACACCTTCTTCACCCGCCCGACCGGGACGTCGTTGACACGGACGGCGGCCTGCGGGACCAGGTTCAGCACGTCCTCGAACCGCACCTTCACCGTGTAGGGGTGGTCGCCGAGGTCGGCGCCGCCGGGCAGCGGGACGTCCTCCAGCCGCACCGAGCAGCCCGCCGTCAGGACGACGCCGGCGGCGAGGGCCGCGACGAGCTTGTGCGTGCGCATCAGCGGTCCGCCTTCCCGCCGGTGCCGGCGTAGATCTTGCCCGCGGGCGGCAGCGGCAGCGCCGGCAGGCCGGTCTCCCGGGTCGGCGCCACCGCGACCAGCCCGCCCCTCTTCAGCCGGTCGCACTGCTCGCGGAGCGTCCGCGTGGCGGACGCCGCCGCGGCGCACACCGGCCGCTGGTCGGCGGCGATCGGGTCGACGCCCGGCTGGTCCAGGCTGCCGAACGCCTTGGTGATCTCCAGGAGGTCGCCGCGCGCCATCAGCGTCCGGGTCTTCGGGTCGTAGGCGCTCAGGGCGTTCTGCGTCACGAGCGGCGCGGTGTCGATGAGCTCGGCGAGGGACGCCCGCTGGTCGACCAGGACCTGGGTGACGTCCGAGAGCTTGCCGACGTTCCGTGCCAGCGCCGCGCGGTTGTCCTGGATGAACCCCTTCACCTCGGCGAGCGCCAGCGCGAGGTTGCGCAGGGCCGCGCCGAGCTCGTCGCGGTCGGCGGCGAGGAACCCGCTCACCTCGGCGAGCTGGTTCTCGGCGAGGCGGATCCGCCCGTCGTTGGCGCGGAGCATCTCGCTGAACTTGTTGAGGTTGGCGACCGTCGCGTACAGGTCGCCGCTGTTGTCGGCGAGCGTCTGCGACGCCTTGCCGAGGTCGGAGATCATGGTGTTGAGCGCCTGCCCGTTGCCGCCGAGGTTGGCGGCGCCGACCCGGATGACGTCCGACAGGGCGCCCTGCGCGTTCAGCCCCCGCGGGCCGAGGTCGCCCGAGATCTTCCGGACCGCGGCGTAGAGCTGGTCGAGTTCCAGCGGGGTCGCGGTGTTGCTCACATCGATGGACGCGCCGTCGGCCATCTTCGGGCCGCCGTCGTAGGCGGGGTCGAGCTGGATGTACCGGTCCGACACCAGGTTCGGCGCGATGACGATGGCGCGGGCGCCGGCGGGGACGTCGACGTCGTCGTCCACCCGCATCTCGACCCTGACCTTGTCGCCGAGCGGTTCGACGGAGTCGATCGAGCCGACCTTCACGCCGAGGACGCGGATGTCGGAGCCGGGGTAGACGCCGGTCGCGGTGGCGAAGTACGCGGTGATCCGGTGCGTCGGCCCGCCGCCCAGGAAGGGGACCAGCGCGATCGCGACCAGCAGGACGAAGACCGTGATGAGCGCTTGCACCACCCGTGTCCGGTGGTCGCGGATCGGCGAACCGAGCTTCGGCAGCCTCACCGGGCGCGTCGAGGGGGACGCCATGTCACCGTCCTCCCGTCAGGTGCGGCGGCTTGCAGCGGTCCGGGTCCTCCGGTTGCCACCTGCCGTTCACCAGGTACTCCTCGGGGACGGTCCCGCACAGGTAGCCGTCCACCCAGCGGCCGTTGCCCGTCGCGTTGCCGAGGACGCGGATGTAGGGCGTGGCCGTCGTCAGCACGCGCTCCAGGTTCTTCTGGTTGCGTTGGAGGACGCCGACGACCCGCTCCAGGGACGCGAGCGTCGGGCCCAGCGTGCGGCGGTTGTCGTCGACGAGGCCGACCAGCTCCGTGCCGAGCCGCTGCGTGCCGACGA
Organism: Actinomadura sp. NPDC048032; assembly: GCF_040653175.1. Classification (NCBI taxonomy): domain Bacteria; kingdom Bacillati; phylum Actinomycetota; class Actinomycetes; order Streptosporangiales; family Thermomonosporaceae; genus Actinomadura; species Actinomadura sp. NPDC048032. Next base: position 9,256 of record NZ_JBEZJP010000158.1, on the reverse strand, counting down.
GCAGCGCGTGGATGGCGTCGCGCCGCCGGCGCAGCTCGCCGAGCAGCAGGTTGCCGTCCTTGAAGAGCGTCTCGAACTGGGAGTTCTGCGCGGCGATCGTGCCGGACAGCTGCTTGGTCCCGGCGAGCAGGCGGGACAGCTCGGCATCCCGCGACGCGATCGTGGAGGACAGCGCCGACAGGCCGTGCAGCGCGACCCGGACGTCGGCCGGGGTGTCCTCGAACGTCGTGGAGATCGTCTCCAGGCTCTGCGCGAGCCTGGTCGTGTCGAGCTGCTCGAACGTCCGGCCGAGGTCCTGGAACGCCGTCGTGACGTCGTAGGGCGCCACGGTCCGGTCGAGCGGGATCGGCTCCTTCGGGTTCTGCCTGCGGTAGCCGAGCGGGTCCAGCTGGAGGTACTTCGACCCCAGCAGCGTCTTGATCATGATGGTGGCGCGGGTCGCGTTCCCGACCCAGGTGTCCTTCACCCGGAACGTGACCTTGACCTTGTTCCCCTTGAGCGAGACGCCGGTGACCTTGCCGACCTTCACCCCGGCGACGCGGACCTCCTGGCCGGGGTTCAGCCCGGCGGCCTCGGAGAAGTACGCGCTGTAGGTCGTCCCGCCGCCGACGAGCGGCAGCCGGTCGGCGCGGTAGGCGAGCGTGCCGAGGACGAGCAGGATCACGATGCCGACGACCGCCACCCCGATCGGGTCGCGGTCGCGCAGCGGCTTCAGCCGCGGCCGGCCCCGCTTCGGGCGCGGCAGCGCGCGCGGCAGCGGCGGAGGCGGCCCGCCCGCCGGGGGGACGGGGGGCGGGCCGCCGGGGGGCGGGGTCGGGGGCGTCATCCGCGGCACCTCGCGTCCTTGATGGGCAGGCCGGTCGGCGGCGGCTGGTTCGACAGGTCGGAGCCCGCGTAGCTGACGCCGATCAACTTCACCTCGCACTGGTAGAAGTTCACCCACGAGCCGTAGGAGGCCAGGCGGCCGAAGGTCGCCATCTTCCCGGGCGAGCGCTGGAGGAAGCGCGTCAGCAGCGGCTCGTCGCGGTTGAGGTTGTCGCTGAGCCGGCCGAGCTGGACGATGTCGTCCTTCAGCGGGTCCCGCGTGACCTGGAGCAGCCCGGCGGTGGCGGTGGTCAGGTCGGCGACCGACCCGAGCGCCCGGCCGATCGGGACGCGGTCGGTGGCGAGGCCGGAGGTGAACCGGCGCAGCGTGGTGACCAGGTCGACGAGCTGCCCGTCCCGCCCGTTGATGGTCTGGACGACGCTGTCGAGGTTCGCGATGAGCTGGCCGATCACCTTGTCCTTGGCGGCGAGCGTGCTCGACAGCTCCCCGACGGTGCGCAGCAGGCTCTCCACGGTGCCGCTCTCGCCCTGGAGCACCTTGACGACCGACTCCGAGAGCTTGTTGGCGTCCCCGGGCGACAGCGCCTGCATGAGCGGCTGGAACCCCTGGAACAGCTGGGTGAGGTTGAGCGTCCCGGCGGTGTGCTCGACCGGGATCGTCCCGCCGGGCCTCAGCACCTCGCCGGGCGAGCCGGTGCCCTGCCCGAGGGAGACGTACCGTCCGCCGACCAGGTTCAGGTACTTGACGGCGGCGGTCGCCGACGCGGGGATCCGCCGGTCCCGGTCGACGGAGATCTTCACCCGGGCGAGCCGGCGGTCGCTCACCTCGATCTCCTCGACCTGGCCGACCTCGACGCCCGCGATCCGCACGCCGTGCCCCGGATGGAGCCCGGCCACGTCGGTGAACTTGGCGTAGTAGGTGACGCGGTCGCCGCTGGTGGCGCCGGTGATGCTGGACGCCAGCAGCGCGGTCGCCAGCACCGTGACCACGATGAAGATCAGCGAGCTGACGAGGGGGAAGCCCATGCCCTTGATCCCCTGACCGGTGAGCCTCACTTCACCGTCACCTCCGTGCCCCGGTAGATCGGCCCGACCAGCACGCTGGACCAGTCCGGCAACTCCTCGGGGACCTCGTCCAGCGGCGCCCCGGCGAGCTCGTTGACCAGGTCGTTCTCCGCCGCCGAGTTCGCGGGGCCGAGGCCGCTGCCGGCCGCGCCGCCCTGGCCGGGCGCGCCGCCGGCGGGCAGCACCCGCACCCCGTCCCCGGTCCCGAGGTAGGGGACGCCCGGGCAGCGCGGCCCGCCGCCGCCGTCGTAGCGGGGGGCGTCCTTGCCCGGGACGTAGCGGCCCTTGCTCGTGACCGGCACGACCACGCCGTGGACGCCGTGCTCGTTCGTGCCCTTGCCGAGCACCTTGTTCATCGTCGGGATGAAGCCGGCGAGCGCGCGGAACGTGCAGGGCGCGGCCGGGGCGTAGCGGCGCATCAGGTCCAGGCTCCCCCGGCTCTCGGTCGCCAGCGCGATGATGTTGCCGGAGTTGGCGCGCAGGAAGTCCTCGAGGTCGGCGGACGATCCCGACACCGCGTCGTACAGGGTCGCGAGGGCGGTGCGCTCGTCGACGATCGTCCGGCTGGTGACCGTGAAGTCCGTGAGCGCCTGAAGCAGGTCGGGCGCCGCGTCGGAGGCGTGCTGGGTGAACGCCGCCAGCTCCCGGAGGTTGCGGGCGAGCGCCGGCACCTCCGGGTTGAGCCTGGTCAGGAACGCGTCGAGCTGCTCGAAGTTGCGGCCGATCTGGTCACCGCGCCCTTCCAGCGCCCGCGCCATGGCGTTCAGCGTCGCGGAGAGCTTCGCCGGCTGGATGGTGTCGAGCAGGTCCATCGTGTGGTTGAGGACCTCCGACAGCTCCACCGCGTTCCGGCTGCGGTCCTCGGAGATCACGTCACCGTCGGCGATCGGCCGTCCCGCCGACCCGGGCGGCGGGACGAGCGAGACGAACCGGGCGCCGAACACCGTCGTCGGCAGCAGCCGCGCCTGGACGTCCGCCGGGATCCGGTCGGTCATCCCCGGTTTCAGGGCCAGCTCCAGCTTCGCGCCGGCCCCGTCCGCCGTGATGGACCGGACCTCGCCGACGACGACGCCGCGGACCTTCACGTCCGCCATCGCGTGCATCTCGTGCCCGGCCGTCGAGGTGCGCAGCGTCACCATCGTCGCGTCGGTGAACTGCTTGTCGTAGATCGCGATCGACAACCAGACCAGCAGCGCCGGGACGAGCAGGAACGCCACCCCGGTGAGGCGCTGCCCGACCACGTGCCGGGTGGTTCGCCGGGCCATGTCAGCTCCACCCCATGTCAGATCCACCCATGTCAGTTCGGCCCATGTCAGCCCGTCACCTTCACGGTGGTCGTGGCGCCCCAGATGGCGAGGCTGGCGAAGAAGTCCGTCACGCTGATCAGCACGATCGCGGTACGGACCGCGCGGCCGACGGCGACGCCCACGCCGGCGGGGCCGCCGACCGCGCGGTAGCCGTAGTAGCAGTGCGCGAGCACCACCATCACGCTGAAGATCAGCACCTTGGCGAACGAGAGCAGCACGTCCTCCGGGGCGAGGAAGATGTCGAAGTAGTGGTCGTAGGTACCGGCCGACTGCCCGTTGAACCAGAGCGTCACCTGTCTGGAGGCCAGATAGGAGCTGAGCAGCCCGATGCCGTACAGCGGGACGATCGCGACGGTCCCCGCGATGATCCGGGTGGTGACCAGGTAGGGCACCGACTGGATGCCCATGCCCTCCAGCGCGTCGATCTCCTCGTTGATCCGCATCGCGCCGAGCTGCGCGGTGAACCCGGCGCCGACCGTCGCCGACAGCGCCAGCCCGGACACCAGGGGGGCGATCTCGCGGGTGTTGAAGTACGCCGACACGAAGCCGGTGAACGCCGCCGACCCGATCTGGTCGAGAGCGGCGTAGCCGGACAGGCCGACGACGACGCCCGTGAACACCGTCATGCCGATCATCACGCCGACGGTGCCGCCGATGACGGCGAGCGCGCCGCTGCCGAACGCGACCTCGCCGAGCAGCCGCAGCGACTCGCGCAGGTAGCGGCGCATCGCGCGCGGCGTCCACAGCAGCGCCCGGACGTAGAAGCCGAGCTGGTCGCCGGGCTGGTCCAGCCAGGAGACCAGACTCACCGGGCGGAGGCGGCGACCCCCGGGAACCGCCATGTCACGCTCCCTTCGGGGGGACGACCTGCAGGTAGATGGCGGTCAGCACGAGGTTGACGAAGAACAGCATCAGGAACGTGATGACGACCGACTGGTTGACCGCGTCCCCGACGCCCTTCGGGCCGGGGTTCGGGTTCAGGCCGCGGTAGGCGGCCACCACGCCGGCGATGAATCCGAAGATCAGCGCTTTGAACTCGCCGATGTACAGGTCGGGCAGCTGCGCGAGCGCGGAGAACGAGGCGAGGTAGGCGCCGGGCGTCCCGTCCTGCAGCAGCACGTTGAAGAAGTAGCCGCCCGCGACCCCGACGACGGAGACCAGGCCGTTCAGCAGCACCGCGACCGCCATGCAGGCGAGGACGCGCGGGACCACGAGGCGCTGGATGGGCGAGACGCCCATCACCTCCATCGCGTCCATCTCCTCGCGGATCGTCCGTGAGCCGAGGTCCGCGCAGATCGCCGACCCGGCCGCGCCGGAGATCAGCAGCGCCACGATCAGCGGGCTGGCCTGCTGCACGACGGCGAGGACGCTCGCCCCGCCGGTGAGCGACTGCGCGCCGAGCTGCTTGGCCAGCGACCCGACCTGGAGCGAGATGACCGCGCCGAACGGGATGGACACGAGCGCGGTCGGCAGGATCGACACCGACGCGATGAACCAGAACTGCTGGACCAGCTCGCGGAGCTGGAACGGGCGCCGGAACGACAGCGCCAGTACCGTCGCGGCGAGCGCGAAGAGCCGCCCGGTCTGGCGCAGTGCGCCGGCGCCGGGAACGGCGGAATCAGGTGCCGCCACGCGCGTCTCCTTCCTCGGGCACGCGCGCGTCGCCGCGCGGTGCGGTCGGCCCGTCGGTTCGAGGGCGGTCAGTTCGCATCGGGGACGCCGCCCTCCGGCGCGTGCCTGCGGTTGGCGTAGATCGCCTGCTGCGCCCGGCGGGAGAGGCGCGGCATCATCTCGTCGAGGCGCCGCGCGTGCCGCAGCTCGCCCTGCCGGGGCGGCGTCCCGGGCGTGGGGCGCAGTTGCGGCGGGATCTCCAGGGTGCGCTGGAGGGGCGCCGGGCCGGCGGCTTCGGCGGCGAGCAGCGCGGCGTCCTTCTCCTCCGACATGCCGATCGGTCCGCGCGTGTCGCCGTGCAGGAACTGCAGGACGGCCGGCTCGTCGCTGGTCAGCAGCGCCTCGCGGGGGCCGAACGCGATGAGGTCGCGGCGGTACAGCATGCCGATGTTGTCCGGGACGGTCGCGGCGATGTCGATGTTGTGCGTGACGATCAGCATCGTCGCGTCGATCCGCGCGTTGACGTCGATCAGCAGCTGGGAGATGTGCGCCGTGCGGACGGGGTCCAGGCCGGAGTCGGGCTCGTCGCACAGAATGATCTCCGGGTCGAGGACGAGCGCCCGGGCGAGGCCGGCGCGCTTGCGCATGCCGCCGGAGATCTGGCCGGGCAGTTTGCGCTCCTCGCCGACGAGGCCGACCATCTCCATCCGCTCCATCACGATCCGCCGGATCTCGGACTCCTTCTTGCGGGTGTGCTCGCGGAGCGGGAACGCGATGTTGTCGTACAGCGGCAGCGAGCCGAAGAGCGCGCCGTCCTGGAACATCAGCCCGAACCGCTTGCGCGCCTCGAACACCTCGCGGTCGCGGTCGTTGACCATGTCGACCCCGCCGATCAGGACGCGGCCCTCCTCCGGCTTGAGCAGCCCGACGAGCGACTTGAGGAAGACGGTCTTGCCGGTGCCGGAGGGGCCCAGCAGCACGCTCACCTCACCGGGCGGAAGAGTGAGCGTGACATCACGCCAGATCGTCTGCCGGCCGAAGACTTTCGTCAGCCCCTCGACGACCACTTCAATTCCCACGACACCACCGCTCGCGCTAGGAAGAGAGGTTTCGAGGACATTACGGCGCAGTAGACGCAGCATTCAATAGGAGATCGCGAGCTCTTCGGCACAATTCGGTAAATGGCCTCAGAAATTTGTCACCGACTTAGCCCTCCCCCGCTCCGAAACCGTCACCGGTTGACTACCAGCTAGTAACTTGAGGCCGGCCGACGGCACGCCTGCCCCTACGGGCAAAGAGTTTCATCACCGGCCCAGCAACCGAACGCCGTTCTTGTCACATCACGCGCAAAGATGCGCCGCCGTGCGGGCGATCGAACCGCAGACCCTTGCCACCGCCGACTGGCGACTTTATGTTCACGGTGTTATCGATTTCATTCCAGGGTGTTCGCCTCCCGTCCGGCACACCCCATCCAGCGCCGCCGCCAGGACGGCGCCACGGCGCCCGGCCGGCTCGATGTGGAGGTTCGCTTTCCCATGTCGCAGGCATTAGATTTGTCTGAACACGACCGGAGTCAGACTGACTTCCAGGAATTCCTCGGCCTGCTGCGCGCGGAACTGTCCGACGTCACGAACGAGATCGTCACCGAGATCAAGCGGAGCATCCCGGAGTACGACCGGCCCGATCCCGCCTACGACCAGACCCTCCGGCTCTGCGCCGAGATCCTGCTGCCGACCTTCCTGGACCGGATCTCCGATCCGGACGCCTCCACCGACCAGCGCGACGAGACCTGCCGCGCCCTCGGCCGCTTCGAGGCCATCGAGGGGCGCAGCCTCGACCACCTCCAGGCCGCGGCCCGGATCGCCTTCCACGTCGCGTGGCGCCGGACGGCCGTCCTCGCCGAGCGCGCTCAGGTCCCCACCTTCGTCGTGTCCGCCGCGGTCGACGCCATGCTCGTCTATCTCGAGGAATCCGTCGCCCAGGCCCGCCTCGGCTACCAGCAGGCCACCGGGCACGCCGACCTGCGCCGCCGCGAGGAGCGGCGCCGGCTGCTGCATCTGATCCTGCAGCGGCCCGCCGTCGTCCCCGAGGCCATCGAGGACCTCGCCAAGTCCACCGGCTGGTGGCCGCTGCCGGCCGAGGCCACCCTCGTCGCCGTCCACCCCGAGGCGCCCTGCACCCGCTCCGCGCTCGACACCGACATCCTCACCGACTTCGACTCGGCGGAACCGTGCCTGCTCGTCCCCGGGCCGCTCACCGCCGACCGGCGGAACATGCTGCGCGCCGCGCTGCCGGACGCCAGCTGCGTCCTCGGCCTCACCCTGCCGCTGGAACGGGCCGCCCACTCGCTGCGCTGGGCCCGCCGCGTCCTCGACCTCGCCGAGGAGGGCATCATCCCGGACGGCTCCCTCATCCCCTGCGAGGACCACCTGATGACCATGTGGCTGCTGTCCGATCCGCCGCTGGTCGAGGAGCTCACCCGCCGGCACCTGGAACCCCTGCAGGACGTGTCGGACGGGCAGCGCAAGCGCCTCGTCGAGACGCTCACCGAATCCGTCACCACCCGGGCGACCGCCGTCGACATCGGGGAGCGTCTGAAGATCCACCCGCAGACCGTCCGGTACCGGCTCCGCCAGCTGGAGGGCTACCTCGGCGACAGCCTGGAGAACCCGGACGCCCGGTTCTCCCTCGACGCCACCCTCCGCGCCGCGAGTCTGTACCGTCGCCGGCGCGCCCGCCGGGGCCAGCCCGGCGTACGGTGACCGGGATCCGCCAGGGGCGCGGGTGACGTTCGGGTCACAGGGAGTGCGGCGGACCGTTATCCTGACCTCCTGGTTACCGGTTCCTGACGGAAAGTCGAAGGGGTCCATGCCGACGTCGACCTGGTTCCGCCTCAACGTCGCCAAGCGCGAACGCGTGCTCGAAGTGGCGATGCGCGAGTTCGGAGAACACGGGTACTCGACCGGCAGCCTCAACACCATCGCGCGCGAGGCCGGCATCGCCAAGGGCTCGCTGTTCCAGTACTTCAGCGACAAGCTGGAGTTCTTCGCGTTCGTGTGCGACGAGGCGTCGCGCCGCATCCGCGAGGAGATGGAGCGCCGCATCGAGCGGATCGACTTCGACCAGCCCTTCGACGAGTGGCTGGTCGACGTCCTCTGCGACTGGACCGAGTACATGGCCGACCACCCGCTGGAGCGCGGCGTCACCGCGGCCACCAACTTCGAGCTCGACAACGGCGTCCGGTCCGTCGTCCGCGACACCGCCAACCAGCACTACCTGCTCGTCATCCACCCGACGCTGGAGCTGTGGAAGGCGCAGGGCGCCATCGGCGACGACGCCGACCTCGAGGTCCTCGCCACCTGGCTGATGATGATCCTGCCGTTCCTCGCGCTCGCTCCGTACTACGACGGCCTCGACCCGATCCACGACCTGCGCGGCCGCACCCCGGCCCAGCAGCGCCCGGTGATCCGCCAGCTCGTCGCGGGCTTCCGCCCGATGTTCTCCCCCACCAAGTGAGCTGACGGGCATGACTCTCGGGACGATCGTGCTGACCGGCGCCGCCGGACGGGTCGGCACCGCACTGCGGGCGCCGCTGCGCGATGAGGCGGAGCGGCTCGTACTGGCCGATCTCGCGCCGATGCGCGTCGAGGCGCCGAACGAGGTCGTGCACCGCGGCGACCTCTCCGACGCGGCGCGGATCGTGCGGGGCGCGGACGCGATCGTCCACCTGGCCGGCGTCCCGGACGAGGCGCCGTTCCCCGACCTGGTCGAGGGCAACATCCTCGGCGCCCAGCGGATCCTGGAGGCCGCCCGCGTGGCCGGGGTGCCGCGCGTCGTCCTCGCCAGCAGCAACCGGCTGACCGGCTGCTACCCGTCCACCGAGACCGTGTCGCCCGCCATGCCGCCGCGGCCCGACGGCCTGTACGGGGTCAGCAAGGTCGCGGTCGAGGCGCTCGGCCGGCTCTACGCCGACAAGTTCGGCATGGACGTGGTGTGCCTGCGCATCGGCAGCCTCGAACCGCGCCCGACCGAGCCGCGCCACCTCGCGACCTGGCTGAGCCACCGCGACTGCGCGGGCTTCGTCCTCGCGGCGCTGACCGTCCCGTCGCCGGGGTTCCTCGCGGCGTACGCGGTGTCGGCCAACGCGCGCCGGTTCTGGGAGCTCGACGAGCGGCTCGGCTACGCGCCCCACGACGACGCCGCCTCCTACGGCATCCCCGACACGTTCGTCGGCGACGGCGTTCCGCAGGGCGGCGACTTCGCGTCCGCCCAGTTCACGCTGCGCCATCTGGAGGGATCCGCGGGAAACGAGTGACGCTCGGGTCACGGAGGGTGCGGCAGGCCAACCCCCGCCCAGCGGCGCGCGGTGACCAACGCCCTGCCGCGCACGAACGCGGGTTACACCGTCCGGACGCACCGGATCGCCCTCGCCCAGCGCGAGATGGGGC
>NZ_JBEZJP010000157.1:0-16004 GCF_040653175.1 Actinomadura sp. NPDC048032 | reverse complement strand
GCTGTGGGAGATCCCCGTGGGCCGGGAGGCCGAGCGCCGCGCCGCGCGGGCCGCGCACCGCCGATACCGCTATCAGGCGGGGACGATGTTCTCCGCCTGCAGGCCCTTCTGGCCCTGCGTGATGTCGAAGGACACCTTCTGGCCCTCCTGGAGCTCACGGAAGCCCTGGGCCGCGATGTTGGAGTAGTGGGCGAAGACGTCGGCGCCGCCGCCGTCCTGCTCGATGAAGCCGAAGCCCTTTTCCGCGTTGAACCACTTGACGGTGCCGGTGGCCATGGTCGTCTCCTTCAGGGTGTGCCCCGTCCGCACACCGTGTGCGGGCGAGGACGCCGCGATGGCCCATCCGGAAGATCCAGAAAAAACAAAAGTGCGCCTGAGGTCACTTCCAACAGGCGCACGCACATGTCTATGGGAACCGCAACTGCCGTCTACTGTACCACACGATTTCGGGCGGCCGATCGAGGCGGTGTCCGGCGCGATAATTTACCAGCCTGGTCTGCGAGAAGGCTTCAGGGAACCGCCCGGTACGCGCATAATGAGGTAATGAAACCCACCGGTCCCGCCAGACGGCGACACCTGCCCACCAGCCCCTTCGCGCCTCCGCCCGCCGCCCCGCCGGCCAAGGAGTTCACCCTCGACGACCAGGTCACGCACGACAAGTACGGGCTCGGGCGCGTCCTGGAGGTCGAGCCGGGCAACGCCGTCCTGGTCGACTTCGGGACGCGGAAAGTAAAGATCCTCTCCCCGTTCACGAAGCTTTTCCGGCTCTAGGAAGACCGCCGGAGCCCCCGGCGCGCCAGGGCCCGAAACCACGGGACGGGCGCCGTCGGCCGGGCCCGGACAGGCCTGCGGAGGCCGTTCCCCAGGCGGCGAAGGAGCCGCCGCCGCGTCGGACTCAGCCGGACGACCGCGGTTGCAGGGGCGGCTCGGTGACTCCCGGCGGGGCGCCCGGGAGGCGCGCCCCCGCCACCTCGATCAGCCGGGCGGCCATGTCGGAGAACAGGAGCATCTGGCGCGCGGTCGCCGGGCTGAAGGGCTCCGCGCCGACCCGTCCGAGGACGGCGAGCACTCCCCGCGTGGCCTCCCCCGTCTCCAGCGGCAGGATCAGGATGGGGCCGGCCGGAAGGCCGGTGAGCGTCTGATCGGCGGCGATCCGCGCGGACACGGCCCGGCGGGACGTGAACGCCCGGCCGAGCATCGACCGGCCCCGCCGCACCGTCAACCCGCGGATCCGTTCGCCGCCGGGTCCGTCCGCGACCTCGACTCGCAGCGTGTTGCCGTCCTCGCCCGGAAGGGCGACGAACGCCAGCGGCACGCGCGCCAGTTCCCGGGCCTGCGCCGCCACGAGGGCCAGCATGCCCGGCACGCCGGTTCCGTCCAGGACCACCGCGCTCATCAGCTCGAACGTGGCCGCGAGGCGCCGGCGGTCCGTCTCGCTCGGTGCGGCGCCGGCGGCGCCCCACCCGATCGATCCCGGGTCGCCCGTCATGTCGTCATCCCGTCCGCCCGCTACGCCCGGGCCTGGCCGCGCGTTCAGGCCGCGGCCGATCGAAGGCGCGCGGCGTCGACGGTGGGGCGGACGGCGAAGACCCGGGCCAGGCCGCTGACCCGCAGGAGCCTGGCCATGTGCGGGCGGGGCGCGGCGAGGACGAGCGCGACGCCCGCCGGTTCGGTGATGCGGCGGGCGCCGGTGAGCAGAGCCAGCCCGGCGGCGTCGCAGAACGTCACCTCGGACAGGTCGATGACCACGTGGGGTCCCGCGTCGCGCAGGGCGATCTCCAGGGGCTCGCGCAGGGACGGCGCGGAGGAGACGTCGAGGTCGCCGGTGATGGTGATGACGGTGTGTTCCGCGAGCGTCTCGCGGCGCAGCCCGGCCTCAGGGAAGGCGGTGCCTGCGGTATCCATCTGGGGCTCCGATCAGGAGTGTGCGTGTGGCCGGGACCGCTCAGAGACCCGCGGTCGCCGCTCCGCGGCCCGGCCGGGCGGCGGATCCGGCGCCGGAAACGGGCGTCCGTGTTCGAGAGGGACGGTGGAGCGGCGTCATGCGCGCCGGCCTGTCTGGCCTCGGGGAGACCGATCGTCGGAACCAGGGGGACGCCGGCTTGGCCGCCCGCATCGGGAACCTCTGGCTCAACCAGAGTCTACGCCTTCCGGCCCGAGCCCGCCGGAGTCCGCCGCCCGGCCGCCTCGCCGGACGGTCCTTGGGGCGGCACAAGCGAACGACGCCGCGCTGACCAGCGCCGACGCCGGTGAGCCGCACCCGCGCGCGTGGACGAGCGCGCGGAACGCGCGGCAGGGGAGACAGGGCGTGGCGGGCACGGGACACAGGGCGTACGAGGCCCTCGATCCGGGCAGGGGACGCACATGAGCGAAGTGTGGATCTCCGCCGCCGAAGGTGACGACCTGATCCGTGCCGACGCGATCGTGATCATGCGTATGGACAGGACGGGCCGGCTGACCGCGCAGCTCCGCGACGAGGCGAAGGTCAGCGTGACGCTCCTGGAAGGCTCGCCGGGCGGCACCCGCCCGCCCGCGGACTTCCACCGCCAGTTGATCCGGCTGATCGCCGAACTCGCGGACGCCAGCGGTACGCAACTGGTCCGCGCGCGGCACGAGAACGGCGCGTGGCGCTGGACGAGCGAGAGCCTGTAGCCCCGGCGCGGACCCGTCCGGGGGCCATCGGCCGGTGGAGAGAAACCAGGAATGTGATCTACGAAACTCTGTAGCAGCCGATGTAGATTTTCGAGCCGGGTCCGGGTAGTGTTCCTTCCATCGAAGAGAGACGGGTCCATGAGAAGCGGCAGAGGACGAACTGCCGGTACGGATGGATGACACCGGCCGGGCGTGCCGGGGCCAGCGCAGTGGAAGGGGCCTCGGCAGCCGGTCGGACCGGTGGCGGACGAGCCGCCGGCTGTAGTGGTGAACAGCAAGAACGCAGTACCGCAACACAACGAAGTACCGCAACACAACGAAGTACCCGAACACGCAGTACAGGTAGTGATGTCGAGGAAAGGAGGGATCGGCGCCATCGGGATCGCCCGCAGCAGGCTCCAGTCACGCCGCGCGGGTACCGCAGTTCCCCGGATTGGACGGTGGTCTACGGTCACGCATACGCGATCCCCGCGTCCCCGCCTCTTGTGCGGCCGACGCGGAAGACCGGCTCATCAAGGCCGGTAGATGGTGTTGTACCTCTGGGCCCCGGCGCCGCAGTCTGGCGTCGGGGCCCCTTGCCGTCGCCGCCTTCCGATTTCCCGGCAGTACGGAAGGTTTTGTGAAAGCACTCCACATGAATCAGACCGGCGACCAGCCCGGCGGCTCCGACCGGCCCGACGACTCCGCGGCGCTTGAGGACAAGTTCGACGACGAGGACTATCCCGCCTACAGCATGGGCCGCGCCGCCGAGATGCTGGGCGTGACCCCGGCGTTCCTCCGCAGCCTCGACACCGCCCGGTTGATCGTCCCGCAGCGCTCGTCCGGCGGGCACCGCCGCTACTCCCGCTACCAGCTGCGCCTGGCGCAGCGCGCCCGCGACCTGATCGACCAGGGCACCCCCCTGGAGGCGGCCTGCCGCATCATCATCCTCGAAGACCAGCTCGCCGAGGCCCAGCGCATCAACGCCCGGCTGCGGGAGGGCCGGCCCGAGGGCGGGACGCCGCGCCCGCCGGCCTAGGGACGGACGACCGCCCGAGCCGCGGGGCGTGATCGCAGGCGCTCTCGCCGCGACGTGACGCAGACCGGACGCATGCGCGAGATGCGCCCTGTTCCGGAGGTGTGCCGGCCGGAGGGCTTCCCCCTCCGGCCCGCCCCAGATCGTCCGTATGCCCATGCATTGGCATTCGCAATTTGTGATGCACAAATTCGCTATCTCGACGTACTTCAGATTCGTCACCCCGTATGCGTCACCTGACACGATTGAACAAATCTGAACGCGTGCGAACTTGTTTGTTTTCGCAGGTCATTCGGGTGTGATGTTTAGTTTGGTGTAGGCGTTCCGACATGCACCACTTCGTCCGAGTTGAGATGCGGGTGAGATGTGCTGCTTGTCGGTCGCGCGGTCTATGCTCCCGATACCGAGGCGGATCAATGCCCGTGGTGAACCGGATGGCCGGCGCCACCGGCCCGCTCTTCGGAAATCACGCTCGGCCACCGACGAAGACAAGGATGTGTAATGGAGCTCATCCAGCCAACGCTCGCGAGTTCGGCACGGGCCCCGCGGAATCCGGCAGGGGCAAGGCCGGCGGGAGGTCGATGACGGACGCGCCGGTTCACACCCGACCTGCTCATGAGCCGCTTGCTACGGGCGCCGGGCAAGAGCCCTCGCGATGTCGAGGCGTTCCTGGCGGAGACCCATCCCGGCGCGGACGCCCACACCCGGCTGCACGCTCTGATCTGCTGCGTCTACCACGCACCCCTCTTCGAGGGGCGCGGCAGCAGGCAGACCGTCGCCGGCAAGGCGGCGGCGCGAGGCGTCACCTCCGCCAAGCTCCGCCAGATCGTCGCCGGTGACCTCACCGGCATCACGTGGTCGGCGCTGGAGGCCGTCCTGACGGCGTGCGGTGCCTTCCAGGCCGACATCGCGGTCGCCCAGGAGCTGTTCAACCAGGTCCAGACCGCCGATCCGCACACGATCCCGCCGGCCAAGGCCGCGCCCCTGGTCGATCCGCTGGACGACTGGGCCCCCGTTCAGCCTCCTCGCCGGCCTCGTTCCTCCCGCACCGAACCGGTCGGCCCGCCACCGTGGGCCTGGCCGGAGGAGAACCCCCGGCCGGACACCCCGGCCGAAGCGGTGCCGAGCGGACCGGCCCCCGCCGGGACATCCGTCCCCACGTCCGACCCAGCACAGGACATGGCACCCGGCCCAGAGAGCACAGGTACAGGGAGCACGGGCTCCGGAGGCGCGAGTGCCGGGGCGTCGGTGCGATGCGGTCCGGACGTGCCGGGGTGCATCGCCGCCGTCGGAGGCACGACCGCAGGCGGCGCGGACGTCGAATGCCAGGACGCGACCGAGGCCGCGGCCCCGGCGGCGCAGGCCCCCGTCTCTTCGGCGGGAACCGCGAAGGCCGATCACGCAGAGATAGAGGTCGACCCGTGGACGGCCGGTGACCCCGGCGGGTTCGTGGCGTTGATGCGGAAGTTCCGCCTGCTCAAGGGCGAGCGGCCCTACCGCGAGATGGCCAAGGTCTGCGCCCGGCATCCGGCGGTGCCGCGGCCCTACGCGTTCGCCAGCTTCTGCACCATCGGCAAGAACGGGAAGCTGCCGCGTCGCGACCTGGTCCGCGCCTACATCGCCGGGGCCGGAGGCACCGACGCCGAGATCGACCAATGGCTCAAGGCCCACGCCCGGCTGGCGATCCGGCCGGGCGGCGCCTCCTCCGCGGACGAGGCATGACCGGCCGTTCGCCAGTCCCGAGATAGACGGGAGCCTTCTCGCGCCCACAAGCGCAGCGAGAAGGCCCCGCCCGGATCGCCGCCTCGTCGCACCGAGGCGACGGCTCCTTTTCATCGAGAAACCCACCGCATGCCAGAAAGGCAGGTTCTCTTCATGCCCACCCTAATCCCGCGACTCCGCGAACCAATGACCACCGTCGGACACTTCGCTCCACCGCCGGTCTGGCGTAAGAGCAGCCGCTCGTTGGGCGGCACCGACTGCGTCGAGACCGCGCGTCTGGACTCGATCGGCCACACGGTCGGGATTCGCGACAGCAAGGACCCGTCCGGCCCGCACATCGCCATCACCTCTGCCCGGTGGCGGCTTCTGGCCGAGCAGATCAAGCAAGGCCGGCACGACATTCCCTAGAACGACACCACCTGGCTTTCCACCGGGGTCCCTACGCCCGGCCCCGGTGGAAAGCCGTCGGGCGAAGCGCGCACCGCGGCTCGCCCGCCGGAAAGGGAGGTCAGGGGAGGCGGGTGAAGCGGTGGGCGGCGTGGAGGAGGGCCGCGGTCGTCAGGGCGGCCATCAGGGCGCATTCGAGGGCGAGCGGCGGATGCCAGGAGCCCAGGGCCAGGGGGCGGAACAGGTGGTGCGGGGCGTCCGGCAGGTAGGCGGTGATGGTGCGGCGCATCACGTCGACGGCGTAGGTGAGCGGGTTCGCCAGCGCCAGGCCCTTCATCCAGACGGGCATCGCGCTCAGCGGGAAGAACGCGCCGGACAGGAACACCATCGGGGCCATGATCACGGTCAGGACGGTCCCGAAGGTCTGTGGGCGGCGGAGGATGGTGGACAGCAGGACGCTCAGGACGGTCATGGCCAGCGAGACCAGGACCAGCTCGCCCAGCAGGAGGGCGATCAGGGCGCCGTCGAGCGGGACGCCGACCGGGGCGGCGGCGGCCAGGAGGATGGCGGCCTGGCAGGTGGCCACCGTGGTCCCTCCCAGGCACTTGCCGACCAGGAGTGACGCGCGGCTGACCGGGCCCGCGAGCATCTCGCGCAGGAAGCCGCCCTGCCGGTCCCACATGATCGAGGTGCCGGTGGCGAGCGCGGGCCCCTGTGCGGCCGTCACCAGCGCGCCCGAGAAGAGGAAGAGCTGGTAGGCGTCGCCGCTCGGGCCGGGCATCAGGTTCGACAGCCCGGTGCCGAGGACGAACAGGAAGATCAGCGGCTGGACCAGGGAGAGGGCGGCTCCGACGCGGTCGCGCCGGAAGTGCAGCATCTCGCGCCGCCACACCATCCCCAGGGCGCGCAGCTCGGCGCGGAGCCCGCCCCTGCCCGGCTCGGCCGCCGACGGGACCCGCATTGGGCGGGCGGACGGCTCCGGCGGGGCCTCGTCGCGGATCCGGTGCCCGGTGTGGTGCAGGAAGACGTCGTCCAGGCTGGGCGGGGTGACCCGCGCCTCGTACACGGGGACGTCGAGCTCGGTGAGCAGCCGCGGCAGCACCCGGGCGCCGTCGGGGACCTGGAGGCGCAGCCCGTGGCGGTCGCGGGTCACGTCCAGGCCGAGGCGCTCGGCGATCAGCGCCGCCGCGGCCGCGTCGTCGCCGGTGCGCAGCTGCACCCGGTCGGCGCCCAGCACCGACTTCAGCTCGGCGGGGCTGCCCTGCGCGACGATCCGGCCCGCGTCGATGATCGCGATGCGGTCGCACTGCTCGGCCTCTTCGAGGTGGTGGGTCGTCAGGAAGAGGGTGACGGACTCGGTCTCGCACACGTGCCGCAGGTGGCGCCAGACCTGGGCGCGGGCGTTCGGGTCCAGCCCGATCGTCGGCTCGTCCAGGAAGAGGATCTGCGGGCGGTGCAGCAGCGCGCGGGCGATCTCCAGGCGGCGGCGCATGCCGCCGGAGAAGGTGTGCACGGCGCGGTCGCGGCAGTCGGTCAGCCCGACCAGGGCGAGCGTCTCCTCGATGCGCGCCGCCACCTGCCCGGGCGGGACGTTGTACAGGTCGGCGTGGAACCGCAGGTTCTCGGCCGCGGTCAGCTGGACGTCCAGGGTCGACTCCTGGAAGATCAGCCCGATCCGGCGGCGCGCCGCGGCGGCGTCGGTCCGCGTGTCGTGGCCGGCGATCTCGATCCGGCCGGACGTGGGCACCGCCAGCGTGCACAGCATCGCGATCGTGGTGGTCTTGCCCGCCCCGTTGGGTCCGAGGAAGCCGAAGCTCTCGCCGGGAGGGATCGTCAGGTCGAGCCCGGCCACCGCCTCGACGCCGGGGTACCGCTTGCGCAGCCCGACCGCCCGGATCGCGGGCGTCGCCGCGGCGGGTGCGGCCGCGCCGGGCGCGGCGGTGGCGGGACGCGCCGTCACGACCGGCCCGCGATGGCGTCGAGCCAGGTGTCGGGGACGTGGCAGCCGAAGCTCCACCGGTGCCGGGGCGTCGGGTTGACGATGCAGTGCCAGAACAGGCGCTCCGGGTCCTGCTCCACCCTGAAGAACCGCGCCAGCCGGGGACGTTCCCGCAGGGTGACCAGCTCGGCGGTCTCCGGGTGCTGGTAGCGGAAGAACGAGGTGTGCTCGGCGTCGGGGAAGGGCTCGTCGAAGTCGATCAGGTACATGCGCCAGCCCGGCTGGTCCTCGTTGGTGTGCCACAGCCGGTAGCTGGACGGCGGGTACCACAGGTTGCCGGACAGCCTGACCTCGCCGCCGAAGACCTTCTCCAGTGCGTCCACCAGCCGGATCTTGGCCGCGTAGTAGTCCTCGTAGTCCGCGTGGTCGGTGTGGGAGTCCAGGTTGACGAGGTGGAAGTCGCGCCGGCGCCGGGTGTCCAGCGCGGCGCGCCACCGCCGGTACTCCGGGCTGTTCGGGGCCAGGGAGGTGGAGCGCAGGTCGTCCGCGCTGAACTCGGCGTCGAACTCCGCGAGGTCGACCGTGGACGGCTTGATCTTCAGTGCGGGCAGCACGTCGAGCACGGCGTCGAACCCGGGAAGGTCGGCCATGTCGTACTCGTAGTGGTAGAACGCGGTCGCTTCCGCGATGGGCGCCGCCGTGGCGGGCGCCGTGGCGGGCGCCGCCTCCGATCCGGCCGCGCCGGGCTTCGGGCCGGCCGTCTTCTCGGACGCCGCCTCGGGCGCGGCCTCGGAGAAGTCCGGCGAGGACGACGCGGCCGCGAGGTCCCGGGCGTCGAACAGGTAGCCGTGCGCCCGGCCGAGGCGGACCATCTCCGCGACCGCGGTCATGGCCTTCATCTGCTGCCTGATCCCGGTGTCGTGGACGGCGAACCGCAGGAACGCCGCGCAGGATTCGACGGACATAGGTCAGTTCACTCCTCAGATCGACGCGGGCGGGGGGTCCAGCAGGAGCGCCGAGGGGACCCGCTCCGGATGGGCCAGCCGCAGGAAGTGCATTCCGAACCCGGACATGCCGAGCATCAGCCCGGGGAAGAACCCGGTGGCGGACGCGGGCGGGGCGTCCTCCAGGTTGCGCCACTGCGCCTGCACCTGGACGTTGGCCTCCAGGCGGAACGCGGGCTCGTCCGCCAGCAGGGCGAACCGCAGGAACAGCTCGGCGTTGCCGGACCGGCCATGGCACAGCGAGTCGTTCATGAGGCGGGGGAAGTTGCGCATCGTCGCCGTGAGCGCGCTCCTCGCCTCGGTGAGCACCGCGTCGTCGTCCTTGCCGAGCGCCGCCCAGCTCTGGATGCGGCTCAGTCCGATGCCCGCCGCGCCGTTGCACCAGGCGTTGGCGTAGTGGCGTCCCTCCCAGAGCATTCCGCCGGGGAACTCGCGCAGGTCGTACCAGTCCTGCGCGCTCTGGTCGAAGTGGAGCGCCTCGTAGGCGAAGGCCCGCCGCCCCGCCGAGACGTACTCGGCCCGGTCGGTGAGCCGGCCCAGCGTGATCAGCGCCCAGCCGACGCCGCCGGCGCCGTGGGACAGCCCGGTCAGGTTGGCCCCGGCGGCGCCGAGGTCGGAGCCGGGCCAGGACAGGGTGTCGCCCTCGGCCTCCGCGCGGCGCAGCAGGTGCGCGGCGCAGTGGTGCGCCTGCTCCAGGCCCCGCCCGTCCGCCACGCCGGCCAGGCCGATCAGCACCGGGATGAGCCCGGCCGCGCCGTGGAAGACGTCCAGGTGGTGGTCCCCGTCGATGCGCCCGGCCAGCTCGTCGCTCAGTTCGAGGGCGTGGTCGAGCAGGGGGCGCTCGCCCCACAGGCGGTACAGGTGCGTGAGGACGTAGATCATGCCGCCGAGGCCGGTGAAGGCCCCGATGCGCCGCCGCTCCCAGGCGGCGACGGCGTGGTCGAGCGCCCGCCGCGCCGCCGCGCGGAACTCGGGACGCGGGTCGAGGGCGTCGAGGTAGGCGAGGAACAGGGCGATGCCGCCCGAGCCGTTGTAGAGGTCGCCCTCGATGTCGACCTCGTCCCGCCCGTCGGGAGTGATCACGAAGGACGTCCAGGGGGCGGCGGCGTCCGGCTCGCGGAGCATCGCGCAGAGCTGCTCCCCGAGCGCGGCCGCGCGCCCGACGCACGTCTCGGCGAAGTCGGCGCTGGTGACGTCGCCGCCGGACAGCCCGGCGGCGATGTACTGGCGCTGCTGGGCGCGGTTCCGCGCGGACAGGCCCCTGATCCGCGAAGCGGCGTGGTCGAGCGGGCTCGTCTCCAGGTCCGCGCCGACCGCGGACGCGTGGTCGTGGACGAGCCCGGTGCTCCCCGCCTCGACGCTGAACAGCGGGACGTCCCGGCGCCACATCGACGCGACCTCCCAGTCGGGGAGGGCCGCGTCCTGGTCCCACTTGCGCGGGAAGGTGCGCACGGTCTCGATCAGCAGGTCGGCCTCCAGCGGCTCCAGCAGGCAGCGGGGGTGCAGGGCGGCCGCGAGCAGCTGCGAGTAGACCTGGGTGCTCCAGTTGACGAAGCGCACGCCCGAGCCGGAGAACAGCTCGCGGACGCAGGCGGTCGCCTCGTCGGGCCGCCGCCGGAACCACTCGTAGACCCGGTCGAACCCGGACCCGATGGCGTCGACGAAGTCCTCGGCGTGCGTCAGCTCGTCCCCGACGAAGATCCGGTTCGAGGCCCCCGGGTCGACGCGCACCCCTTCGCGGTAGCTGACGGACGAGGCGAACGACACGGCGCGGTCGACCTGCGGCACCGGCATCGGCATCTCGTAACCGCCGCCGCCGGTGTACCCGCTGATCCGCATCTCGCCCTCGGGCGCCGCGCCGCTCCTCGGCCACTCGATCAGGCCGGTCCTGAAGACCGAGTCCATCAGGGTCCCGGACGGGCGCGGCCACCCCTTGGGCAGCGCCCCGAGCACCGTCTCGCAGTCGCAGATGAAGGCGTGGCCGTCCGCGACGAGGACGTTCTCGAAGTGCAGGTCGCCGCCGCCCAGCACGTAGAAGATCGCGAGGTAGCCGCCGAGTTCGGCGTAGACGCGCTCGGCCTCCTCACGGGTGGCGACCCGGTTGCGCCCCGGCGGGATCAGCGCCTCGAAGCCGTAGCCGTCCTTCGGGAGCACGGCCCGCTCGGCGTAGTCGAGGACGCCGTCGTCGCGCAGCCGCGCCAGCAGCCCCTGGAACCCGGCCTCGCCCTCAAGGCCGCGGGGCTTGTAGACCAAGGACTCGTGCGCGCCGTCCGCGAGCTCGACCTCGACGATCGCGACGCTGCGGCCGCCGGCGTGGTGGTCGGAGCGGCCGAGCCGCGCGGTGCGCACGGCCGCGACGGGCCGCCCGAAGAACGCCTCGGACAGCTCGGCGGCGCCGTCGCGAAGCCTGCCGATCATCTGGGCGCCGTGCTCGGCGAGCTGCCCGGTCGTCTGGGCGAGCCAGCGGCCCAGCAGGGGGAACTCCAGGTAGAAGCGGTGGTAGGCGGCGGCGTCGGCGAACGTCTTGTCGAGGTAGGCGAGGTAGTCGTCGCGGGTGGCGGCCGCCGGGTCGATTCCGTGCAGCCGGCAGTGCACCTTCGCGTCGGTCTCGACCGCCCAGGCCAGCGCCAGCTCGAACCGGTCGAGCAGGTAACCCTGGAAGTCGGCCACCAGCCGGGAGTCGACGCGGACCGCGGACGCGCCGGCGTCGATCGCCCGGGTCAGGCGGTGGCCGAGCTCCACCAGGAAGGGCTCGCAGGCGGTGGCGAGTCGGCCGTGGTAGACGTCGTCCGCGCGCCAGTCCGCCGCCGCGAACGCCTCGTCGCCGGGGTCGAACCCTTCCAGCGTCTCCCGGTAGACGGGGAGCCAGCCCTGGTGCAGGTCGGCCAGCATCCGGCCCAGCGGGCTCCCGGGGTCGGCGAGACCGAGTTCGTGCGCGCGGTAGGCCCGCAGGTTCTCGCGCAGCGACTCCTCGGTGTGGCGCTCCGGTCGCGGGCTGGTCTCGGCGCCGAACTTGGCGGCCAGCTTGGCGGCCAGCCGGTCGATCCTCCAGGCGTCGAAGGCCTCCAGCGGCTCCGCGCCGGACGG
This sequence comes from Actinomadura sp. NPDC048032, assembly GCF_040653175.1. Classification (NCBI taxonomy): domain Bacteria; kingdom Bacillati; phylum Actinomycetota; class Actinomycetes; order Streptosporangiales; family Thermomonosporaceae; genus Actinomadura; species Actinomadura sp. NPDC048032. The sequence goes on along the minus strand of NZ_JBEZJP010000157.1, from coordinate 4,198 downwards.
CGGGCCGAGGGCGGACACGATCCGGATCCGCTCGGACAGGTTCGCGGCCCGGGCCGCGAGGTCCACGGGAAAGGTCGGCTTCACTCGGGCGGGCTCCTCGCCTGGGAAAGTTCGGGGTGATGGGCCGATGGCTTCGGCCCATCGGTGCTTCCGCGAGCCCGGCGCTACGGCCGGGCGCTAACGCCGAGGCGTTACTTGGTGCTTCCGTCGCACGCGAAGGTGAACGGCCCCGAGCTGCACGTGGACGCGCAGGCGTAGGCGTCGACGGCGGCGACGCCCTCGGTCCAGTAGCCCAGCGAGGCGGTGTCCGGCTGCGCGACGGCGGTGGGGACGGCGGCGGCGGGCACCCCGAACCGTCCCGCTCCGGCGAGCAGTTCCGTGCGGATGTCGGCGTCGGCGGCGGCGTGCCGCAGAATCGTGCTGGGTGACATTTCTTCCTCCTGGTTCGTTGCTGTTCACTCGACCGTTCGAGGCGCCAGCCTGATGCCGAGTCGGCGCTCGGCCTCCTGGAACTCCTCGACGGCGATGTCCATGCTCGGCTTGTCGTTCTGCCAGTCGATCAACTCCCTTTCCTCGGGGGAAATGCCGACCCGAGTCCAGAAGAACTCGAGCCAGGTCTTGGTGGCCTGCGGGTGGAGGTCGCGGATCGGCTCGACACCGTCCGGGAACTCCTCGTTGCGGACGTCGAGCGCGAGCCTGAGCATCTCGCGCGCCTTTCCGTCCGGGGGCAGCACCGAGCACAGGACCATCAGGAACTGGATCTGGCGGACGGTCTCGATGCCCTTGTGCTTCGTCAGGTCGCTGGGCGGCTTCGGGCCAGACCTCACGGCTCACCCTCCTTGCGTTCTCGGCCGCCGGACGCGCAATTCTTCGGTGCCATTCGGGCGGCCCGCGGGACGGACATCAGGAAAACTCTGCGTACGCATTTCTTTACGCAGAGTGACGATAACAAGGGGGCGTGCGACAGGTCAATGGCGAGAAAGTCGGCCGCGCCGATCCGCCGATACCGGGAGAACGGGCCAATTCGACGGCCGTTTAGAGGCTTCCAGCCCGCTATGCGAGTACTTCACCTGACCGCCGCGGTCAGGTTTCAGTTCCCCTGGGAGACCCTTCCACTTCCCGGCCTCGGCCCGCGGGGGAGTCTCGCGGCGGCCCTCCGCCGCCGGGCCGCGCCCCCGGACGGCGGGCGGCGCATCGCCCGAATGGTGAGCGCCGAAGTTGCTCGGATTCGGTGTACATCCTCGCTTTCGAGGAAGAAAACCCCGTTCGTCCCGGCCGATATCCCGAGCTTCCGAAAAGGCCTGGAACGGTCCCTATGAAAACCTTCTGAAAGATCCGGTGAAGGTAGTGGCGCGACCACCCCTCGGATACGGTCGGCCGATCAACAGTTACCCGAAAGGCTGACCGTGCCGGACACCATCTGGGGCCTCCCCGTCCACCCGCTCATCGTCCATCTTGTGGTCTTTCTGGTTCCGCTGACCGTGTTGGCCGCCCTGGCGGTGGCGCTTTGGCCCAAGGCGCGGCGACCGGGGGCTCCCTGGGTTCTCGGCCTGGCCACCATCGCCCTGATAACGATCCCCATGGCCACCGACAGCGGCGAGCACCTGGAGGAGCAAGTCCCCCGCTCTTCCCTGGTGGAAGAGCACGCGGAACTGGGAGACACCCTGCTGCCGCTGATGGCCGCGCTCTGGGTGGCGCTCGCCGTCATCGTCGCCATCGGTTTCCACGTCCGGCGGAAGACAGAACGACCGCCGAACTGGACCAAGGCGGTGACCCTTGTGGCCGTGGTCATCGCGGTCGGCGCGGCGGTCGTCTCGGGCGTGCAGGTGGTCCGGATCGGGCACAGCGGCGCGAAGGCCGTCTGGAGCGATGTGGGCAAGGGTCAGGGCGACTGATACGCCTTGGGCAGCCGCATGCCGCGCTCGGCCATGATCCGGCGTACGCGGTCGGGGTAGTCGGTGATGACGCCGTCCACGCCCATGTCCATCAGGGCCTCGACGGTGGCGGGGTCGTCGCAGGTCCACGGGATGACCTTCAGGCCCCGGGCGTGGGCCCGCGACACCATCGCGCGGTCGGGGTAGAAGCGGAATCCGGGGTCGCCGACCTGGCCGTTCTGCGGGAACCCGTAGTTGGGCGACAGGGCGGTGACCCCCCTGACGGCGGCGGCCGCCCTCACGAAGTCGCCCCCGTAGTCGTCGACGTCGAGGCCGCCCAGCCAGGGAGAGGCGCCGGGCCGGCCGACCTGGAGGAAGTCGTAGTTCGTCAGCGCCACCAGCGGCCATCTCGGCGCGAGCCGGTGCATGCGCTCCAACGCGCCCCAGTCGAAGGACTGGATGGTGACCTGCCGCTCGATCCCTGACGCGCGGATCTCCTCGAAGACCCGGCGGACGAACAACTCGCGCGGCGCGGTCTGGTCGGGCGCCCCCGCCTCGACCTTGGTCTCGATGTTGAGCTTGACCTGCTTGGCGCGGTAGCGCCTGACCAGGTCCAGCACGTCCTTGAGCTCGACCATCCGGAAGCCGTGGACGACCTCCTGCTCGGGGAAGCCGGGCAACTGCCGGTATCCGCAGTCCATCGTCTTTATCTGGGCCAGTGTCAGATCCTTGATGTACTTGCCGACGTAGGGGTACATCGGGTCGCCGGGGGCGACCGGACCGGTGTCGCGGCATTTCTGGGCGCTGATCTGCCGGTCGTGGTTGACGACGACCTTCTGGTCCTTCGTGACGTGGGTGTCGAGCTCCAAGGTGCTGACGCCCAGGCGCATCGCCTTGCCGAACCCTTCCAGTGACTCCTCCGTCGTCATGCCGAGGCCGCCACGGTGGGCCTGTAGATCGAACTGGGTCTTCTGAGGAAGTACCCCGGGGCCTCCGGCGGTCGCCGCGCGGGCGGGCGCCGGCGCGGCGACCGCGGACGCGAGGGCCAGACTCGTCAGGACAAGGCGCACGGACATCGAGACCTCCGCTCCGTCGTGCTCCGATCAACTCCCGCGACGCTAGACCGGGGCCCGGCACCCGTGGTTGACGTGGCGTGATGGCCTCATGAACTCGCGAAGGACACGAGCCGGATCACCCTCCATGCCGAACGCGTCGCCCGCCCGACCGGACGCCCCCGCCGGAAGGAATCCGCTCGGCGTGCCGTAGGGGCGTCGCTCAGCGAAACCGCGAAGCCCGCCTCTGCGATTTGGATAGGTTTGCCTTTTGCCCGAGACGTGATCGTCAGTACCCAGAAAGGTGCGCCCTGTGCAGGAGCAGCCGAGGCGGACGCGACTGCCCAGCGGTGGCGAGCCGCTCCGGCCCGGCGACCCGCCGGCCATCGGGGAGTACGAGGTGGTCGGACGGCTGGGGGAGGGCGGCATGGGCGCCGTCTACCTGGCCCGGGACGGCGGCGGGCGACACGTCGCGATCAAGGTGATCCGCGCGGAGCTGGCGGCCGACGAGGGATTCCGGGCCCGGTTCCGCGACGAGGTGCGCAACGCCCGCCGGGTGGCCTCGTTCTGCACGGCGAAGGTGCTGGACCACGGTGAGGAGGCCGGGCGGCCCTACCTGGTCACCGAGTACGTGGACGGCACCCCGCTGGACGCCTACATGGAGACCGGAGGGGCGCTGCCGGACGGCACCCTGAACGGCGTCGCGGTGGGGGTGGCCGCGGCGCTGACCGCGATCCACGCCGCCGGGCTGATCCACCGTGACCTCAAGCCGCCCAACGTGATCCTGTCGGTGTCGGGCCCGCGAGTGATCGACTTCGGTATCGCCAAGGCCGCCGACGCGCCCTCCGGGCACACGCTGGCGGGGTTCGTCGTCGGCACGCCGGGGTGGATGGCGCCCGAGCAGGTGATGCTCGGCGAGGTGTCCACGGCCGCCGACGTCTTCGCGTGGGGCTGCCTGGTGGCCTTCGCCGGGACCGGACGCCACCCGCACGGCACCGGCACGGTCATGACGATGGCGGCCCGCGCCGAGAACGGCGAGCACGACCTGACCGGCCTGGCCGAGCCGCTGCGGACGCTCGTCGAGCGCGCCCTGAACCCCGACCCGGCGCGCCGTCCGGAGGCGCAGGAGCTGCTGCTCGAACTGGTCTCCGGCGCGTCGCCCGGGGCGGCCTCGCCCAGCACGGCGCGGACGCCGGCATCGCCAACGACGGCGACGCCGACCGGTGCCTGGCGGTGACCGCGGGCGGCGAGGTCGTCGACGGCGACCAGATC
>NZ_JBEZJP010000156.1:0-16098 GCF_040653175.1 Actinomadura sp. NPDC048032 | reverse complement strand
GGTTCACGCTCCTCGGCGAGGAGGGCGCCCTGACCGGCGGGCGCCGCGACCCCCTGCGCGCCCGCTTGATCGCAAGAGGCCCCTTCGCGCTTGCGGCGACCGGGGCCATTCTCCTCGCCCTGGCGCTGGCGCTGACCCTCACCGGGCTCCGGACCGCGACGCTGCGGCCGGAGCCCGAGCCCGGCTGACCCGCGGCTCACCCGAGGCGCGCGGTCAGCTCCTCCTCGGTCATGGCCTCGACCTCCAGCCAGATGGCGGCGACGGCCTCCAGCCGTCCCGGCGTCTCCTCCAGCTCGGTGAACCGGCGGCAGATCCGCGCGACCGTTCGCTCGGCGAACAGGACGCGGACGGGCAGCGCCGTCGTGTCGAGCGCCTCCCGCAGCCGCGCGAGCACGGTGGTGGCGAGGACGGAGTCGCCGCCGAGGGCGAAGAAGTCGGCGTCCGCGCCGACGCGCTCCCTCCCCAGCACCTCGGCGACGATCCGGGCCAGCACCTTCTCCAGTGACGTCGCGGGCTCGGCGTAGGGCGCGGTCGCCTCACCGGCCTCGGCGGCGGCCAGGGCCGCGAGCGCCTTGCGGTCGACCTTGCCGTTCGCGGTGAGCGGCAGCTCGTCCACGCGCACGAGCAGTTCCGGGACCATGTGCGGGGGCAGCAGGTCGCGGGCGTGGGCGAGCACGGCGTCCCGGCCGGTCCCGCCGGGCGCCGCCACGGCGGCGGCGAGGCGGCCGCCGGCGAGGAGCGCGACGGCGCGCTCCACGGCGGGGTGGCCGCGCAGCGCGGCCTCGACCTCGCCGAGCTCGATCCGGAATCCGCGCACCTTGACCTGGTGGTCGCGGCGGCCGAGGAACTCGATGGTGCCGTCGGGGCGGTAGCGGGCGAGGTCGCCGGTCCGGTACCAGCGCGTGCCCTCCCAGAGGACGAACCGGTCGGCGGTCCGGGCCGGGTCGCCGACGTAGCCGTCCGCGACGCCGGCGCCGCCGATCCACAGCTCTCCGGTGGCCCAGTCGGGGCGGTCGCGGCCCCGCTCGTCCACCACCCGGCACGCGACCCCGCGCAGCGGCACCCCGTAGGGGACGGCGTGCCAGTCGGCGGGGACGTCGCCCGCGACCTCCTGCACCGTCGAGTGGATCGCCGTCTCGGTCGTGCCGCCGAGCGCCACGAAGCGGCAGCCCGGGGCGCGCTCCTGGAGCAGGCCGGGAAGGTGCGTCCCCACCCAGTCGCCGCCGAGCAGGACGAGCCGCAGGCTCTCCGCCCGCCCCGCGCGCAGCAGCATCTCCAGGACGGACGGGACGCAGTTCAGCACGGTCACCGACCAGCGCCGCACCAGTCCGCTCCACCGGGCGGCGTCGCGCCGCTCGTCCTCGTCCGGGACGACGACCGCGCCGCCCGCGTGCCAGGCGGCGAACAGGTCGAACACCGACAGGTCGAAGTCGAGCGCCGACACGGCGAACGTGACGTCGTCCCGCCCGATGGCGAACCGCTCGACGAGGTCGCCGATGGTGTTCATCGCCGCGCCGTGCGAGACCTCCACGCCCTTGGGCTCGCCCGTCGAACCGGAGGTGAACAGCACGTAGGCGGCCTGGTCGGGGCGCACCGCGACCGGTCCGGGCAGCGGGTCGGCCTCGGCGACGCCGTCCGGCGTGAGCGAGGCGGCGACGCCGGCGCTCGCGCGGATCCTCGCCCGCCGCGCCTCCGGCTGCTCCGGGCCGATCGGGACGTAGGCGGCGCCGGCCGCGAGCACCCCGAGCGCGGCGGCGGCCTGGCCGGGTCCCTTCGGAAGCTCGATCGAGACGCGGTCGCCGGGGCGGACGCCTCCGGCCGCCAGCGCCGACGCGATCCGCAGGGCGCGGCCGGCGAGCTCGCCGTAGGTCATCGTCCCGCCGTCGCCCCAGTGCAGGGCCGGGGCGTCCGGGCGGCGCGCGGCGTGCGCGAAGAAGCCCTCGGTCAGCGTGCGCGGCGGCGGCGCGGGCGTGGCGTTCAGCCCGTGCCGGACGCGGAGCCGGTCGGGCGCGGCGGCGACGGCGAGGGGCGCTTCCCAGTCGGCGCCGGGCGCGCCGAGCCGGGTGACCGCGGCGGTGTAGGCGTCGAACATCGCCTCCGCGACGCCGTCCGGGAAGGCGGGCAGGCGCACGTCCCAGTTCAGCAGCAGGCCGCCGGACACCTCGGTCACCTGCGCGTCCAGCAGCACCTGCGGCCCCTGCGAGATGATCCATCCGGGTTCGCCGAACAGCTCGCGGACGCGGTCGCCGAACAGCTCGCCGAGGTTGAGGGCGCTGGTGTAGACGATCGGGGCGAGCACCTGCTCCCCGCGCAGCCGCGACAGGTCCCGCAGCACCTCCAGCCCCGAGTAGTCGCTGTGCGCGCCGGCCGTGTGCAGGTTCGCCTGGAGCGCGCGGGCCCGCCCGGCGAACGGGAGGTCCTCGGTGAGGTCGGCCTCCAGCATGATGGATCCGGTGAAGTCGCCGACGACCTTGTCGACGTCGGGGTGGACGGGCTCGCGGTGGAACAGCGGCAGGTTGAGCAGGAACCGCGGCGTCGCCGACCAGGCGCCGATCACCTCGGCGAACACCGCCGCGAGCGCCATGGCGGGGGTGACGCCCTCGGCGTGGGCGCGGGCGATGAAGCGGTCCTTGGCGTCCGGCGGCAGCCAGTGGTGCCTGCGCTCGACGCGGTCCCCCGGCTCCGCGACGACCGGCAGCTCGGGCGGGCCGGGAAGGTCGGCGAGGCGGCCGGCCCACCAGCGGCGGTCGGCGGCGCGGGCCTGTGCGCGGGGGTCCTCGGCGAGGTAGCGGGCGTAGCCGTAGCGGATCGGCGCGAGGGTCTCGCCCTCGTACAGGGCGGCGAGGTCGGCCAGCATGACGCGGTAGCTCATCGCGTCGGCGGCGACCATGTCGACGTCCAGGTGGAGGCGCGCCGCGCCGCCCGGGAGGAGGCTGAGCCGGGCGTCGAAGACGCGGCCGTCCTCGATGGGGAGCCGCTGCCGCGACATCTCGTCCCGGACGCGCTCCAGCTCGGCGTCCGGGCCGTCCGACGAGCGCAGGTCGTGGACGGTGACGAGCGGACCGGGACGTTCGGGCAGGATCTGCTGCGTCCCGTCGTCGCGGACGGCCGCGCGCAGCATCGGATGGCGCCGCACCAGGGCGCCCACGGCCGACTCGAAGCGGGACGGGTCGATCTCGCGCCCGTCCAGTTCGACGTACAGGTGGGCCGCGACGGACCCGAGCTCCTGCCCGGAGTCGCGGCCGATCCAGTACGCGTGCTGCATCAGCGCCAGCGCGAAGGGCTCGTCGGGTTCGACGACGGCCTCGACGGCGTCCGCGCCTGCTTCGAGTGCGGGCCCTGCCGACGCCTCCGCCTGGCCCTTCTCGGTGAGCAGTTCCCACCAACCGGAGAGCGTCGGGCGTTCGGCCAGCTCGGCGAAGCGGATCTCGACGCCGCGGCGCCGGAGCCGGCCGGTGAGCTGCATGAGCCGGATCGAGTCCATGCCCAGCTCGATGAGGTTGTCGTCCGCCTCCGCGCGCTCGCCCAGCACCTCGGCCAGCGCGGCGTGGAGCTCATCCCAGGTCAGCACGGAACTCCTCTCAACTTAGGTAAGGCTAACCTAATTGCGATGATCGGCTCCGTCAACGCCGCCCGGACACCGACAGCAGCCATGCCAGGTACACGCCGCCGAGGACGCCGGTGACGACGCCGACCGGCACCGCGACCGGCAGGTGCAGCGCGATGAGGTCCGCGCTCGCCAGCAGCGCCGCGCCGGTCAGCGCGGCGGGCAGCAGCTGCGCGCCGGGCCGCCGGGTCAGCCGCCGCGCGAGCTGCGGGGCGGCGAGCGCCACGAACGGGACGGGCCCGGCCGCCGCGGTCGCCGCCGCGACGAGGCCCACCCCGGCGACCGTCAGCAGCGCCCGCGTGCGCTGCACGGGCACGCCGAGCGCCCGTGCGGCGTCGTCGCCGAGCTCTCCCATGCCGAGGGGCCGGGCGAGCAGCAGCGCCGCGGGGACGAGCACGGCCAGCGCGAGCGCGAGCGGGACGGCCTGGTCCCAGTCCCGCCCGTTCAGGCTGCCGGTCAGCCAGAACGCGGCCTCGTAGGCGTCGCGCAGTTCGGCGCGGGTGATGAGGTAGGAGTTGAGCGCCTCCAGCATCGCGGCCGCCGCGACGCCGATCAGCACCAGCCGGACGCCGTGCACGCCCCCGCCCCGGCGGTAGGCGACCAGGTACACCGCGAGCGCCGTCAGCACCGCGCCCGCGACCGAGCTGGCGGTGATCGCGACGGCGCCGCCGCCGAGCACCAGGATCTGCAGCAGCGCGCCGGTCGCCGATCCGGTGGTGAACCCGATGAGGTCGGGGCTGCCGAGCGGGTTGCGGGAGATGCTCTGGAAGACGGCCCCGGAAAGGCCGAGCGCCAGACCGGCGAGCAGGCCGGTGACGGCGCGGGGCAGGCGCAGGGTCGTGACGATGAACTCGGTGGCGGGGTCGCCCCTGCCGAGCAGGACGCGCACCACGTCCGGCGGCGCGACGGGGAACTCCCCCGAGCCGACGACGAGGACGGCGGCGCACGCCGCGACCGCCGCCAGCGCTCCGCACACCGCCGCCGAGCGCGGCTCCCACCGCAGCGACGCCCCGGCCGCCCGGATGACTCTCATAGGTCGCGTGTCCTCCCCCTCCGGACCATCACCGCGAACAGCGGCGCCCCGAGGAACGCGGTGACGATGCCGGTCTCCAGCTCTCCGGGCGCGACGACGCGGCCGAGGATGTCCGCGCCGAGCAGCAGGACGGGCGCCAGCAGCAGCGAGTAGGGCAGGACGAGCCGCTGGTCCGGGCCCACCGCAGTCCGGACGATGAAGGGGACGGCCAGCCCGAGGAAGGTGATGGGCCCGGCCGCCGCCGTGGCCGCCCCGCACAGCAGCACCACCGCGAGCGCCCCGAGCGCCCTGGTCCTGCCGGGACGGGAGCCGAGGGCGCGGCCCGCGTCCTCGCCCAGGCCGAGGGCGTTCAGCGGGCGGGCGAGCGCCAGCGCGAGCAGCGTGCCGGCGACGATGAACGGCAGGACGCGCAGGAAGACCGGCACGTCGCGGCCGCCGAGCGTGCCGACCTGCCAGAACCGGAAGCCGCCGAAGGTGCGCGGGGTGAACAGCATCACGCCGGCCGTCACCGCGCTGAAGACGGCGTTGACGGCCGCCCCGGCGAGCACCAGCCGCGCCGGGGAGGCGCCGCCGCGCCCCCGGGCGCCGATCAGGTGGACCAGGGCCGCCGCGCCCGCCGCTCCCAGGAAGGCCGCCCACACGTAGACGAGCAGGTCGTCCACGCGGAACGCGCCGATCACGAGGACGACCGCGAGGGCCGCGCCGCCGTTCACGCCGAGCAGGCCCGGCTCGGCGAGCGGGTTGCGGGTGAGCGCCTGCATCACGGCGCCCGCCAGCCCGAGCGCCATGCCGACGACGACGCCGAGGAGCGTGCGGGGCAGCCGCAGCTCGTGGACGATCAGCTGCGCCCGGGAGCCGTCGTCCGGGGAGAGCACGCCGGGAAGCACGTCCGCGAGCGGGACGTCCCCGGCACCGATCGCGAGGCTCGCCCCGGCCGTCAGCAGCAGCACCGCCGCCAGCAGGCCGAGCCACCACGGATGCGCGATGCGCGACGCCCCCCGCCGTTCGGGGGCTTTCGGCGGGCGTTCTCGCACGGGGGGAGGCACACAGGTAAGGCTAGCCTAAGCTAACTCGCCCCCTCAATGCCCGGTTCCGCCGCTCGCCCCCATTGACAATACAGGCGTATGGTATACGTTCGTATTGGAAATTGAACGTTCGTATTGGAGGCGGGGATGGCGAGATCCGGCCGGGCCGCGGGCCCGGCGCCCGAGGACCTGACGGCGCGGGCCAAGATCCGGGACGCGGCGCTGCTCCAGTTCGCCGAGCACGGCACGAAGGGCGCGACGTTCCGCGGCATCGCCGAGGCCGCCGGGGTGTCGGTGGGCCTCGTCCAGCACCACTTCGGATCGAAGGAGGAACTGCGCGAGGCGTGCGACGCCTACGCGCTCGACACGGTCCGCGAGCTGAGCTCGACGGTCTCCGGCGAGGCGATGGGCGACCCCGGCTTCCTGGCCGCGACCGTCCGGACCGACCTGCCCGTCCGGCGCTACCTGGCCCGCGCGCTCGTCGACGGCTCGGCGGCGGCGGCGCGCATGTTCGACGACCTGGTCGCGGTCACCGAGCGGTACATGACCGACCCGCCGCCCGGAACCGCGCCGCCCACCACGCGCGACGCGCGGGCCTACGCCGCCGCGATCGTCGCGATGACGACGGGGATCGAGGTGCTGCACCAGCACCTCAGCCGGGTCCTCGGCACCGACACCTTCACCCCCGGGGGATCGCTGCGGCTGCGCCGCGCGGTCCTGGAGATCTTCGACGACCGGTTGCTCGACCGGGAGACCGTCGCGCGCGCCCACGCGGCGATGGACCGGTACGAGGCCGGCCTCAAGGGAGACGACGATGACTGACGTGGTCCGGGCCGCGGGCCTGGTCAAGACGTTCGGCCCGACGCGCGCGCTCGACGGCCTCGACCTGCGCGTGGCGCCCGGCGAGGTGCACGGGTTCCTCGGCCCGAACGGCGCCGGGAAGTCCACGGCCATCCGCGTCCTGCTCGGGCTGATGCGCGCCGACTCCGGCACCGCGAGCCTGCTCGGCGGCGACCCGTGGCGCGACGCCACCGCCCTGCACCGCCGCATCGCCTACGTCCCGGGCGACGTCACGCTGTGGCCGAACCTGTCCGGCGGCGAGGTCATCGACCTGCTCGGACGGCTGCGCGGCGGGCTCGACGGGAACCGGCGCGACGAGCTGCTCGGCCGCTTCGAGCTCGACCCGAAGAAGAAGGGCCGCGCCTACTCCAAGGGGAACCGGCAGAAGGTCGCCCTCGTCGCCGCGTTCGCGTCCGACGCGGAGCTGCTCATCCTGGACGAGCCCACCTCCGGCCTCGACCCGCTCATGGAGGAGGTCTTCCAGGAGTGCGTCCGCGAGGAGAGGCGCGCCGGGCGCACCGTCCTGCTGTCGAGCCACATCCTCAGCGAGGTCGAGGCGCTCTGCGACCGCGTCACCATCATCCGCAAGGGCCGGACGGTCGAGACCGGCACCCTCGACGAGCTGCGGCACCTGACCCGCACGTCGATCCACGCCGAGCTCGCCGCCGCCCCGGACGGCATCCCGCTGCCGGGGGCGCACGACGTCCGCATCGACGGCACCACCATCGCGTTCGAGGTCGACACCCCCGAGCTGGACGCCGCGCTCAAGGAGCTCACCCGGATCGGCGTGCGCACCCTGACGAGCCGGCCGCCCACGCTCGAAGAGCTGTTCCTGCGCCACTACGAGGACGACCTCGCCGGAGGGACCACGTCATGACCGCCACGACCCTGCACGCCCCGGCGCGGGCCGCCGGCCGCGACGGCGGCCTCGCGGGCACCGGCATGCTGATGAAGATCTGGCTGCGCCGCGACCGCGTCATGGCGCCCGCCTGGATCTACGGGCTGACCGCGCTCGTCTCCGGCACCGTCTACAGCTTCAAGCACGAGTACGACACGCCCGCGGCGCTCGCGAGCTTCGCGCGCGGCATCAACGACAACCCCTCCACGCGGGCGCTCTACGGGCCCGTCCTGAACGACGGCGGCTTCGCGGGGCTCAGCGCGTGGCGGATCGGCGCCACCGGCGCCGCGCTCACCTGCGTCATGTGCGTCCTGCTGGTCGTCCGGCACACCCGCGCCGAAGAGGAGGCCGGGCGGCTGGAGCTGGTCCGGCCCCGCACCGGGCGGCGAGGCGGTAGACGTGCCGCAGCCGCGAACGCCCGCCGGAAGCCCACCCAGTCATGGGCGCAGGCGCGTCGAGCCGACGCATCTCGAACGTGCGCTCAGCGAAGCCGTCGCGGACATCCAGGCGGAAGTTCGGGCGTTCGCCGCGGCCAACCCGGGCGTGCCCATCGACATCGCCTGGCAGCCCGCCGCCGAGGCGGGCTCCGCCGACGGAGGACGCGCCGACGGCGGCGGAGAAGGGCCCGGCAGGTGAGCACACCCCCCGTGATCGATCGGCGGGTGCTGGAAGCGCTCCTCGACATCGAACTGCCGAGGAGGAACGCCGGCGACACCGCCAGGCTCGTCGTCGTCCACGGAAGGTACCGGGACGGCGCGCCCACCGAGTTCGGAATCCGGTTCGGTGAGCGGCAGCGCCGCGTCCGGGTGAGCGATCAGACGTCCGTTCTCGGTGCTATCGACGCGTGGGAGAAGCACACCTCCAGTAACGGCGACGGCTCCGACGCCATCCTCGTCATCACCACGGGAGTGGACGACCACCAGCTCGGCGCTGACCTGCGCGCCCACGCCCTCGGCCGCCGCGCGCTCAGCGTCGACCGGGCGGAGATCGTCAAGCAGCGGTTCGGTGCGGCGGACCTCGACCCGCGCATCCGCCAGGAGCCGTGGCTGATCGACGCTCTACTGGACGCCGAGCCCTCCGACGGCTGGCGCCTTCACCCCGCCGGGGCGCCCTGGCGGCGCAGCGGCGGCTCCGTGCTGACCCGGGACACCGCCGTCCATGCCCTCGTGGGTGCCCGCCTCGACCTTTCCGGGGCGTTGCCCGGCTTCGGTGACGCCTCCGGCCACCGCGACCTGGATGTTGATTCCCTGCTCGCCTGGTCCCGAATGCCCGGCGCTGCCGCGCGCTACGCCGAACTGGCACCCGAGGAGCGGGAGGGCATCGCCGCGTGGCTGCGGCAGAACGTCGGGGAGGCCGCCGCCGTCCTGCTCGCACTCGTCGAGGCGGGTAAAGCCGCAGATGCGATGGCTCTCGGTGTCGTCGCCGCCGTCCTCACCGACTCGGCGCGCACCCCCGAAGCGGCCCTCGCCGTCGGCGGCCTGTTCGCCGGCGTCACCCACGACACCGGCGAACTCGGCGCGTTCGCCTCGGCCGTTCAAGGCACCCTCGCACGCTGGATCGGTGACGCCGAGACCGAAAGGCGCGGACACCGGGCCGCCCGCGACCGGGTCATGGCCGTTTTGGACCGTGCCGACGAACTGGCCGCCGCCGCCGGGCTCGCGCACGCCGTCGCAGGCCACCCGTTCCTGCCCTCCGGGCTGGATGCCAGACTCCATGCCTTCGCGGCCGCGCTCGCCGAATCGCCCCAAGCCGCCGGCGACGCGCTGAACGCTGTCATGGACCACCGGCTGGCCGACCTGTTCGCCGACCGCTGCGGTATCGCGGAGATGGCCGCTCGCCTGCGCCGCTGGCTCGACGCGCCCGGCACCGCCGACATCTCGTCCGTCGCCGCCGGCGTGGCCGGACACATGCGGGACTGGGGGTGGGTCGACCGGGCCCTCACCGTGCTATGGGGAGGCGACCCGGGAAACGATCCCTACCTCGGACGCGCCTACCGGGAGATCCACGAGGCCGCGTCGCACCGCCGTGCCGCTCTCGACGAGCAGTTCGCCGCCCGGCTGGCCGACTGGACCCCCACGGCGAGCGCCGAAGCGCCCGGCGGCGCCCTCCTCGTGGAGTCGGTGATGGACGAGATCGTGCTGCCGCTCGCCCGCGAGGCGGCGCCACTCGTCCTCGTCCTCGACGGCATGAGCGCCTCCGTCGCCGCGCAACTCGGCGAGGAACTGGCCCGCGGCGGGCGCTGGCTGGAGGTCTCGGCGACTCCCGGCGAACGCCGGGGCGCGATCTCGATGATCCCGTCGGTGACCCGGGTGAGCCGCGCCTCCCTGCTGTGCGGGGCGCCGGCCTCCGGGGGACAGGCAGCTGAGAGGGCAGGCTTCGACGCCTTCTGGAAACGCCGCCGCAAGCAGGCGGCGGTGTTCCACAAGTCCGACATCCCGGGCGGGCCGGGGCAGCGACTCGCCCAGCCGCTCCTCGACGCGCTCGCGGGGGACGCCGTTGTCTGCGCGGTCCTCAACACCATCGACGACGCCCTTGACCACGACAGGGAAGGCGACCGGACCGGTTGGCGAACCTCCGACATCACCTTCCTGACCGACCTGCTGAACGCCGCCCAGGACTACAGACGTCCTGTCGTGCTCGTCTCCGACCATGGACACGTTCTGGAGCGCGGCGGAACGGAGCAGGTCCCGGTACCCGGAGCCGGGTCGGCGCGCTGGCGGACCGGTGAGCCGGAGGAGGGAGAGATCGAGCTGGCTGGGCCCCGCGTTCTGGAAGGCGGCGGCAGAGTCGTCGTCCCGTGGCGCGAGGGCATCCGGTACATGCCGCGCAGGGCCGGTTACCACGGCGGCGCCAGCCTCGCCGAGATGACCGTCCCCCTGCTCGTCCTCGTTCCGTCCGTCGACCTCGTACCCAAGGGCTGGTCGATCCTGCCGCCTGAGAAGACCGTTCCCCGTTGGTGGGCGGACCAGGAGGCTCCGCAGATGGCGCCGGAGGCCACGCCCCCGAAAGCCGGGTCTCGCGGCAGACCAGCACAGGAGGAAACACTTTTCGCCGTCGGCGCGCCCGCTACCGCCCCGGCGTCCTCGGCCCCGGACACGCTCGGAATCCGCGTCACCCGCTCGCCCGTGTACGCGGACCAACGGAGATACCTGCGCAAGGCACCCGAGACCCGGCAGGTCGCAGCGGTCATCGACGCGCTTTCCGGCGCCGGGGGCCGCCTCTCGGCCGCCGCCGTTGGGGCGGCCGCCGCAGCCGCCGGCGGCAGAGCACCGCGCAACGCCGACCTGTTCATCACCGCCCTGCAACGCCTGCTCAACGTCGAGGGCTACCCCGTCCTCGGACTGATCGACTCCGGCGCCACCGTCACGCTGGAGACCGCACTGCTGCGCGAACAGTTCGGGGTGAAGGAGTGACGGACGCACCGACGAAGGTCAGCGCCGTCCGCCGCCGAGAGGTCATCGACGCCCTGCGGCGCGGCACCGTCCCGCGGGCCGGGCTCGACCTGTTCGCAGTCGGCCTGGACAGGTTCGCGGGCGCGCTGGACGAGGAGATCGCCGCGGTCGGCGCGGGAGGCGCGGCGTTCCGCGCCATCCGCGGTGAGTACGGCTCCGGTAAGACGTTCTTCGCCCGCTGGCTGGGGGAGCGGGCCAAACGCGCCGGGCTGGCCGTCTCCGAGATCCAGATCTCCGAGACCGAGACGCCGCTGCACCGGCTCGAAACCGTCTACCGGCGCCTTACCGAGCGGCTCACCACCGCCAGCCATCCCGCCGGGGCGCTACGCCCTGTCGTGGACCTTTGGTTCTACACCCTCGAAGAGGAAGTTTTCGACGCCGGGCAGGTCGCCGAGGACGACGCCGAGGGGCTCGCCCGTGCTGTCGACACCCTGATGGAGCAGCGGCTCGCCGACGTCGCCCGCACCACCCCCGCGTTCGCCGCCGCGCTGCGCGGCTACCGCAAGGCCAGCGAGACCGGCGACACCGCCACCGCCGAGGCGCTGATCGCCTGGCTCGGCGGGCAGCGGTCGGTCGCCGCGTCCGCCCGCCGCGCCGCCGGAGTCCGCGGGGACCTCGACCACTTCGGCGCGCTCGGCTTCCTCCAGGGCCTGCTCACCGTGCTACGCGACTGCGGCCACCCGGGGCTCCTGGTCGTCCTGGACGAGATCGAGACGCTGCAGCGCGTACGCGGCGACGTCCGTGAGAAGGGGCTGAACGCGCTCCGGCAACTGCTGGACGAGATCGACGGGGGACGCTTCCCCGGCCTGTTCCTCGTCATCACCGGCACGCCCCAGTTCTTCGACGGCCGCCAGGGGGTCCAGCGGCTCGCGCCGCTCGCCCAGCGCCTGGCCACCGACTTCACCACCGACGCCCGCTTCGACTCGCCCCGCGCCGTCCAGCTCCGGCTCACCGGCTTCGACCTGACGAAACTGGAGGAGCTCGGCCGCAACGTCCGCGACCTGTACGCCGCCGGCGGCTCCGCTCGGATCATGGACCGCGTCGACGACGCCTACATCCGCGACCTCGCCGCCGCCGTCACCGGCGGGCTCGGCGGCAAGGTCGGCGTCGCGCCCCGCGTCTTCCTGCGCAAGCTCGTCGCGGACGTCCTCGACCGCGTGGAGGAGTTCCCCGACTTCGACCCGCGCCGCGACTACGCGCTCACCGTCTCCGCGTCCGAGCTGAACGAAACCGAACGCAACGCCGCCGGAGACGTGCCCCTGGACCTGCCGTGACTGTGCCCGCCGACCGGCTGTCCCCGGCGCTGACGCATCACATTGTGAACACCCTCGGCTGGCGGTCGTTGCGGCCACTCCAGGAGGAGTCCGTCGGGCCGGTCCTCGACGGTGACGACGCAGTTCTACTGGCGCCGACCGCGGGCGGGAAAACCGAGGCGGCTGCGTTCCCGCTGCTGTCGGCGATGGACGCGGGCGGCTGGACGGGCCTGTCGGTCCTGTACGTCTGCCCGCTGAAGGCCCTGCTCAACAACCTGCTGCCGCGCCTGGAGACCTACGCCGGCTGGATCGGCCGCCGCGCCGCCCTCTGGCATGGCGACGTCCCCGAGACGGCCCGCCGCCGCATCCTCACCGACCCTCCGGACGTCCTGCTCACGACCCCCGAATCGCTGGAAGCGATGCTCCTCAGCGTCAAGGTCGATCAGCACCGCCTCTTCGCAGACCTCCGCGCGATCGTCGTGGACGAGGTCCACGCCTTCGCCGGCGACGACCGCGGGTGGCATCTGCTGGCCGTCCTCGAACGCCTCACGCGCCTGGCCGGGCGTCCAATCCAGCGCATCGGCCTGTCCGCCACGGTGGGCAACCCCGCAGAGCTCCTCACCTGGCTGCAGGGCTCCAACCGCGGACCAGCGTGCGTCGTCGCCCCCGAGACTGCGACAACCCAGCACAGCGCCATCGAACTCGACTACGTCGGATCGGTGCCCAACGCCGCCACGGTGATCGCCGCGCTCCACCGCGGCGAGAAACGCCTCGTCTTCTGCGACTCCCGCCAACTCGTGGAAGAGCTCGGCGCCGCGCTGCATGCCCGCGGCGTCATCACCTTCCTGTCGCACGCCTCCCTCTCGCTCGACGAACGCCGCCGCGCCGAAGACGCGTTCGCCGACGCCCGTGACTGCGTCATCGTCTCGACCAGCACTCTCGAACTCGGGATCGACGTCGGCGACCTCGACCGCGTCATCCAGATCAACAGCCCGCCGACCGTTGCCGCGTTCCTGCAACGACTCGGCCGTACCGGGAGGCGGCCCGGGTCCACGCGCAACTGCCTCTTCCTGACCCTCGACCAAGATTCGCTCGTCTCCGCAGCCGCTTTGACCCTGCTGTGGAGCCGGGGCTACGTCGAACCGGTACAGGCGCCCCCGGAGCCCCGCCACATCGTCGCCCAGCAGTTCCTCGCCCTGTGCCTGCAGGAACACAAGGTCGGAAACCGCCTCTGGGTCGAGCACTGGAACGGCCTGCCGCCTTTCGACCGCAGCGCCGAACCGATCGTCCGCCACCTCGTTGAAGACGGATACGTCGAGCGGGACGGCGAGTACCTCTTCATCGGCCCCGCCTCCGAGGAGAAGTTCGGCCGCCGCCACTTCATGGACATGACAGCCGTCTTCACAGCGCCCCCCGAGTTCACCGTCCTGTCCGGCCGCCAGGAGATCGGCCGCACGGACCCCATGCTCCTCACCGAACGTATCGAAGGCCCCCGCGTCCTGCTCCTGGCTGGACGCAGCTGGCAGGTCACCTGGATCGACTGGAAACGCCGCCGCTGCTACGTCGAACCGTCCGACCGTCCCGGGAAGGCCCGCTGGTACGGCACGGCCTTCACCGGCTCCGGCTTCGCGCTCACCCGCGCATGCCGGGACGTCCTACTGGGCGCCGACCCGCCTGTCACCATGACCGAACGAGCCGTCCGCTACCTCGCCAAGACCCGCGAGGCCGCCACCTCCACCGTCCATCCCGGCGGCACTGTCATCGCCCGCGACGGCGACGACGTCCGCTGGTGGAACTGGGCCGGCTACCGGGCGAACGCCGTCCTCACCGCCACCCTCTCCGGCCTGACCGACGAGAAGCAGCGCTTCGAGGACGAGTGGGTGCGCCTACGCCCCGACCTCACCCGCGACATGTGGAAGGCCGCGACCGCCGACGCCGCCGACCGGCTCTGCCTGCCCGACATCGACGAACGCGCCCTCCGCGGCCTCAAGTTCAACGAGGCCCTCCCGACTCGCCTCGCCACCGCCACCCTCGCCGCCCGCCTCGCCGACCTGGACGGCGCCCTGATCGCCCTCACCGACCCGACCCGCTTTACCATCCTGTAGAGAACCGGCCGACTAGAGAATGATCTGGTCAGTGCGCAGCCGGGCGTGCTGGACCCAGTCGGCGCCCTCGGCCGCGACCTGTTCCAGGATCCGCAGCGCACTGCTCACGCCCGAGTCGTCTAGGGCCAGCCGCCGCAAGTAGATCGTGTCGTCTCCGAGGCCCTCGTCCACCTCGGCAAGATGTTCCACGGTCACGTCGAAACGCTGCCGGTTGATCAGGACCAGTCGGAACAGTTGCAACATCACCGGTTCTTGGTCCGATTCCGACGCCGTTTTCGGACCCGGCTTCTCCTCCGCCTCCGTGTCCGGCTTCGGAGCCGGTGACCGGTGCTTGCGCTGCCTCCGGGGGAGTACGCCCCGCCCGTCCTCGTCGAAGCAGATTCCGAACTCGATGATGCTTGCTGAGGCGACCGCGTCGTAGCGGAAGGCCGTCCGCTGCTGGTCGCTCAGCGTTCCGCTGGCGAAGTCCAGGTGTACGACGATCTGCCGAACTCCGGCGCTGGTCAGTAGATAGATCCAGAGGATGTATGCCGAGTACCGCCAGGGGCCTCGGCGGACTCGCGACCGTCGGGAGCCTGGTGCCGGTTCGTTGAGCACGGCCTCGGCGATGACGTCCTCGCTCTCCAGTCCGTACTGGTTCAGCATCAGGGTGCGGAAGTAGTGCTTGTCGTCGTCCAACCAGCGGGCCATCTCAGTGTCTTCGGGACGGTCGGCCAACTCTTCCAACCGATCCTCGTAGAGTTTCTGCTCAATGCGCAGCCGTCGGGCGGCCAAGACTCGCTCACTGCTCCTGCGCAGCAGCCAGACGAGCAAGACGTCCCCGCGGATCGCAGGAAGCAGCACGCCGGAGCAGAAGACGAGACCGATCGGACCGGCCGCGTGCGTCGGCTCGGCGAGGAATATCCGGATCACCGTGCCAAGCGCGGTGGCCGCGAGAGCGAGGGCGGCGCAGTCGAACCCAAGCGCGGCCTTCGACCGCATGGTGAGCTTCCCCGACCGGAAACGATTCCAGGAGTCCTGAGCGTGTCTTTTGATCAGGTAGTCGATGCCTCCCGGCGGTACCTTGGGGCTGCCGTAGACGCTCGCGTACTCCCGGACCAAAGCCGTCCGGAGGGGCTTGGTCGCAGCAATCCAGCCTTCGGTACTGTCACCGTCGGAGGCGTTCCGCCGGACCTGCTCGAAGACTCGCTTCACAGCGGCGGCCATCTTTCTCATCGTCTCAGGTGCCGGGTCCTCCTGCCACGGAGAGAATCGTGCGGGGAACCGGCTTGGTGCGCACCAGGCGAGCAGCGCAGCAGAGCCGAGCGCCGACACCGCGAGCATGAGCCCCACGCCGCTGCCGAAACGAAGTGACATGGCCTCCCCCCACACGAAGCCGATCACGCCCATGGCGATGATGACGGTGAAGGAAGCCGCTCGAACCGGCTGGAGCGTCGGCCGGGGCGACAGGGTGTCCTGCGGCGGGTAGGGGATGGGCTCGAAGAATTTCGGAACCCTCTCCTTGCGTTTGTTCCCGAGCCTCTGATCGCGTATCTGCTCAGAGTAGGCGTGCTCGAGCTGCCGCCGTAAGCCAGTAGTGAGCAGAGAATCCAGATGGCGGCGGAGTTCCTCGCGCCGTTCACCGGGCAAATCGTCGAACGACGCCAGGATCTGATCCATCTTCGCCGTCCCGGCCGCGTTTCCCTGCGGTTCCTGAAGCAGCACGACCAAGTCTTTGATGACCGTCGCGGCGGCGAGCCAGTGGTCCTGGCTCTGCTGGACTTGCTTCCAGGCGCTTTGGAGCCCATGACGGGCCTCCGCGTCCAAGTCGGCCAGTGCCTTTCCGGGCGTCTCCTTCGGCGTTCTGGCCGTCGTGTCCGTGCTCGCCTGGGCGGTGCAGTGCGGC
>NZ_JBEZJP010000155.1:0-16226 GCF_040653175.1 Actinomadura sp. NPDC048032 | reverse complement strand
GGTGGCCTCTCGCCAGGGGGGGGGGCCGCCCGGGGCCCCCGGGCCCGCCTCGGCCAGCAGGGTCGTCGCGATCGCGAGCGTCAGGTCGCCGAGCGTCACGTCCAGCGCGCCGGCGACGGCGGCGATCATCTCGCTGGACGGCTCCTTGACGCCGCGCTCCATCTCCGAGAGGTACTGCGGCGACACCCCGGCACGGCGGGCGGTCTCCACGAGGATCTCGCCGCGTTCGAGGCGCAGGCGCCTCAGGCACTGGCCGAGCGCGTCGCGCCACAGCGGCTCCTCCGGACGGGGCGCGCTCGGCTCGCGAGGCGCCTCGTCGGCGGGCATGTCGTCGGCAGGCATGAGCGGTCGCACGGTCTCGGCCATGCGCACATCGTAGATCGGCCGTGCCGCGGGCCCCAGAGATTCCGCGCACCGCAGAACCGCCGGGCGGGGACGGGTGTCATCCTGGGGGCATGCGCGTCCTGGTCGTGGGAGCAGGGATCATCGGCGCCGCGCTGGCGGACCGGCTCACCCGCCCCGCGCCCGGCGCCCCCGCTCGCGTCACCGTGGTGGAGGCGGAGGGGCCCGGCACCGGGACGTCCGGCACGAGCTACGCCTGGATCAACGCCAACGACCCCGCGGACCCGGCCTACCACCGGTTCCGGACGGCGGCGATGTCCGCCTGGCGCGACCTGGCGGCTGGGTTCGGCGCCCCGGCCTGGTACCGGCCGTCGGGCAACGTCACCTGGGCCGCCGCCGACGGCGCGAAGGAGCGGCTGGCCGACCGGGTCGCCCGCCTCTCCGGCCTCGGCTACGCCGCCGGACTGATCACTTCCCACCGCCTCCGCGAGCTGGAACCGCACGTCGCCGCACCACCGGACGCGCTCATCGCGCACTACCCCGGCGAGGCCCACCTGCACGGAGGCCCCGCCGCGCGGGCCCTGGTCCGGCGCGCCCGCGACTCCGGCGCCGACCTGGTGGCGGGCCGCCGGGCGGTCCGCCTCACCACGGACGGCGACCGCGTGACCGGCGTGCGGCTCGACGACGGCCGCGACCTGGACGCCGACCTCACGGTCTGCGCGGCGGGCCGGCACAGCCCCGCGCTGCTGGCCACCGCCGGGGCCGCCCTCCCGCTGGTCGACCCGTCCGAGCCCGGTTCGGCCGCCCCGTGCCTCGTCGCCACCACCTCGGCGGCAGAGGGCGTCCTCAACGGACTCGTCCACGCCCCCGGCCTGTCCGCCCGCCCCGCCGCCACCGGGGGACTGGTCCTGGAAGCCGACGACCTGGACGCCGGAACCGACGAGACGGCCTCCCCGGCGCACGTCCGGGCGGTCGGCGACGAGCTGCTCGCCCGCGCGCGTGCCCTCGTCCCCGCCCTCACCGCGCAGGTCGCCGAAGTGCGGCGCTGCGTCCGCCCGCTGCCGGTGGACGGCTACCCCCTCGTCGGCTTCCAGCGCCCCGGCCTGTACACCGCCGTCACCCACAGCGGCATCACCCTCGCCCCCCACCTCGCCGCCCTGATCGCCGAGGAGATCGCCGGCCGGCCGTCCGGAGCGCTCGCCCCCTACCGCCCGAACCGCGCGGCCCCTCACCTCTAGAGGTACCGGGCCGCGACCTCGCCGATCTGCTCGCCGGTCGTGAGGAAGGCGCGCAGGTCGTCGCCCCAGCCCGGCGGCGGCTCGGACGGGACGGCGGGCGCCGGGCTCGGCGACTCCGGCGACGGCTCCTGCGCCTTGAAGACCGGGAACGCCTCGGCGAGCGCGGTCCGCCAGGCGTCGTCGTCGTCGCGGGCGGCCTTCTCCAGCTCCACCAGGGGGTGGCCGGGGCCGGCCGCGCCGAGCAGGCTCACGACATGGGGCCAGCGGATCGCGAACGCGGCCAGCTTGGCGATCTGGCTCTGGGACGGCACCGCGACGCCCAGCAGCCGCTGCCGCTCGGCGATGAAGCTGTAGAAGCGGAACAGGTTGACGAAGCGCTTGATCTCCCGCGGGTTGCGGGACGGCAGGACCGCCATCACGCCCGACAGCGCGGAGTAGGCGTCGGTGTCGCTGTAGAGGTCGGAGACGACGCGGCTCGCCGCGGTCAGGGCGGCCGGGCGCAGCGGCGCGGGCAGCCCGAGCACCTCCGCCTGGACCGCGAGCGCCGTCTCCCGGAGGGTCTGCGGCGTCGGGCGCCGGGCCCGTATCCCGGCCTCGATCTCGGCGACGACCCGCGGGTCCGGCCGTTCCCCGGCGTTGTCCCCGCCGTCGGGCGGCGGCGCGCCCTCGGGCATCCGCCGGGGTGGGCCGGCGGCGGGCGGAGCGGGGGCGGGCGGAGCAGGGGCGGAGGGCGAGCGCCTGAGCGGACCGCGGCGCCGCCGGGACACCGGCCGCTCCGGCGGGGGCGCGGCGGTCCGCGCTCCGCCCCGGGGCGCGGGCGGCTCGGTCAGGGAGCGCAGGTAGCCGTCGAACGCCTCGCCGGGCCCCGGGACGCTCAGCGGCAACTGGACGATCTTCTCCAGGAAGCGCCAGCCGAGCGTGGACCAGTCGCCCGCGAGCCTCCCGTCGCGCTGGGCCCTGGCCAGGTCCTGATAGGCCGCCTCCACATGGGCCGCCACCACGCCGGGCTCCATGCCGAGGACGAAGACGCAGTGCCGGAACTCCCCGGCGAGGAACAGGTTGATGGCCTCGATGACCTGGGTGACCGTGCCGGGGGAGCACCGGTCCAGGTCGTCCACGAACACCACCAGCGGCCGCTCCTCCGTGGCGATGAGGTCCAGCACCCGCTTCATGTCGCTCTGTATCAGGTGCAGGAAGCCCAGCCTTCCCGCGTAGCCGGGGTCGGGCACCAGCTTGTCGAAACCGGCCTTCATCTCACCGGCCAGAAGGCGGTGGCCGCCACCGAGGAGATCCGGCTTGCGCACCAGCGCGCTGAACGGGCCGGCGGCGGTCCCGCCGAGGAACGCCAGCGTCCGCCACGCGCCGGCCCCGAGCAGCGCGAGCGTCCCGCCGCCGATCAGCGGGGCGACGGCGTCGTCGAGCAGGCCGCGCACCGGCCCGGCGAGCCGGCCGACGGCAAGCCCGGCCAGGATCACCACCACCGCGACCGCCCAGACCGCGAGGAGCGGCAGCAGCCGCTCGGCCACCAGCCGGTACGCGCGCCGCCGGACGACGCCGCGGTCGACGCGCGCGAGGTTGAGCCGCAGCCAGAACCGCTCCCGGTCGGCGGCGGGGAGCCGCTCGGTGACCTGCGTGATGATCTCGTGGGCGAGCCCCGCCCAGACCTGCTCCCCGTTCTGGTACATCCAGGGGTTGAACCAGACCGTGGGGCGCCAGGCGTCCCTGTCCAGCGGCGCGTCCTCGGCGAGCGTCACGTTCAGCGGCGCGGGCGCGGCGGGGGCGTTCGCCTGCCGCAGGACCTCCCGGTTGGTGACGCCGTCGTCCTCGGCGGCGCCGCGTCCCCGCGGCCACCGGCGCGGGCGGAACCGCCGCAGCCTCGCGCGGGACGGGCCGTCCAGCCTGACGCGGCACGGGCGGCCGCCGTCCCGCGGGTCCAGTTCGTTCTGGAGCATGCGCATCAGCGACGTCTTGCCCGCGCCCCAGGGGGCCTTCAGGCCGATGGTCAACGGGGGACCGGTCTGGGGATGGCGCAGGAACGCCGCGATCGCCTCGACGAGATGGGAGTGGTCGAGGCGGTCGCGCAGCGTCCAGAGGTCCGTGGCGATCAGCGGCTCGGGCCGGGACTGGTAGCCGCGGTCCAGCAGGAAGAAGCGGCGCGCGCGCTCGCGGATCGCCGCGACCTCCACGGGCGGGTCCTCAGCCTCCGCCCGCTCACGGGCGTACGCGCGAACGAGGCGGTGGACGCGGACCGTCTCCCCGTCCGGGGAGGTCTCGGCCAGTGCGGACCGCGTGAGCCGCTGGACGGCCTGGGAGATCTCGCCGGGGTCCATTTCTTCGGCGAGAAAGGAGATCAACCGCAGCGGAACCTCCTCCGGCTCGTGGTCGTCCACGAGCCCCAGCGTGCGGAGCACCCGAGCGGCCGTTTCCCCCAGATCCTGGTAGGCGCCGTCGAAGGCGGCCCTGCCGGCCGTGCCCGCGTCGGCCTTGGCGGTGCGCAGCCGGACCGCGAGGTCTGCCACGGACCAGTCCGGGTGGATGCTGAGACGGCCCGCCACGATCATGAGCGCCAGCGGCAGCGCGTCGCAGAGTCTCACGATCTCCGCCGCCGCCTCCGGCTCGGCCTCGATCCGCTCCGTCCCCGCGACCCGCCTCAGCAGTTCCAGCGCCGCGGGTTCGTCCAGCGTCGAGAGATCCAGCGTCTCTGCCCAGGAGCGCGAACGAACGGACTTCCGCGTGGTCGCGATCACCAGTGACCGTGCCGGGCCCTCGCCGTCGGTGAGCCGCTTGACGATCTCGGGATCCGGGACGTCGTCGAGAACGAGCAGCAGGCGCCGGGACTCCAGCTGGTCGCGAAGCAGGCGGTACTGCTCCGGGAGCGTGGAGGGGATGTCGCCTGCGGGCGTGCCTATTTTCGCCAGGAGGTCGTCCAAAGTTTCTGCGATCGAGTTCTGCTCACCGTCCTCCGCATGGAACGCGACGAAGTGGCTTCCGTCCGGGAAATAGGAGGTCAGGTAATGCGCCGCCCTGGTGGCCAGCGCCGTCTTGCCGACACCGCCCGTCCCGCCGATGAGGATGGGCGTTTGAGCGGCGCCGTCACGGAAGGCGTCCTCCACTCTGGACGCCAGACGGTGGAGCTCATCTTCTCGGCCCGCCAGGTTCACGGGTTCCGGCGGCAGCGAGGAAGGGGCGGTGGGCTGCTCGCCCGGCTCGGTCGTGGAGGGCTCCGGCTGACTCGGCTCTTGTGTCAGGTTCCGGCGGAGGTCCTCGTAGCGGGCGCGCCACCGTTCGAGGTCGAACAGGTCGTCATCGGTGACGCCGATGCGTCCGGCGTAGACCTGGCAGGCGTTCACGAAGTTCGCCACGAACTCCCAGGAGGGGACCGACTTGCTCGTGAGCGTGTCGGCGATGGCACGCTCCGGTATCTCCACACCGCCATTCGAGAAGATGACCTCGCTCAGGCCCTGCCAGGAGGGATCACCGGCAGCCCCGCGCACGCGTTCCAGTTCGGCGATGAATTCGGCGATGACGGCGGGCCGGTCCGAAGGGGACCCCGCCGCGCTCAACGCGCACCTTCCCGCATGGCGAGATACTCCCGGACGGCTCGCTGGCCGGGGTCGTCGTCCCCGTACAGGCCGGTCCACCGCTGCCGGGCCAGCTCGGCGAGTTCCCGCGCGCTGCGCCGGTCGCCGCTGGCCGCCAGGTAACGCATCTGCAGGACGACCAGATGCCGGACCTCCGGCAGATGGCAGTCGTAGACCTCCGACGGCAGCAGATGCGGCTGGATGTCCTTGAAGCGGCCCCAGCCCGCCGGATCGGCGGGGTCCTCCGGCGCGTACCGGCGCAGGAGCAGGTGTGCGGCGTGGCCGACGTTGACCCGGCGCAGCTCCGGCAGGGCCTCCTTGCGGCGCACGATCGTCTGGATCAGCCGGTGCACCTCCACGGTCTCGCGGTCGGTGTCGATCCGGACGAGCGCGAAGCGGCCGAGCCTCCGGAGGGCGACGTTGAAGGCCGCCGCGTCCCCGAGGAGCGGCGCGTACGGGCCGGGGAGGCCGCGGGCGCCGCCGCCGGACAGCAGGGCCAGCGGGATCGGCTCCGGGGCGAACATCGAGCACAGCTCCAGCAACGCCACCGCGGACGGGTCCTCCTCGCGGAGCCGGTCGATGGCCATCTGCCAGGTCGCGTACAGCCGGACCGGGTAGCCCGCCGGGAGGTCGTCGGACAGCATGGACGGCAGCAGGTCGTCGAAGCGCCGCAGATGCTCCTCGATCGGCATTCCCGTCATGGCCCGCCACCGGGCCGCCTGCACGAGGGCGATCGGCAGCCACCCGGCGGCCTCGGCCATCCGCTCCGCGTCGGCGTCCGAGAGCCGCCGGCGGCCCCGCAGGAGGCGGTGGAGCAGGGTGACGCTCTCCTCGACGGTGAGCGTGCCCACGTCCACCGCTCCGCTCTGCAGCGCCCAGACCGGGTTGCGCGAGGTGACGATCAGGTGCCCGGAGCCCTGCGGCATCAGCTCTCCCAGCTCGCCCGGCTGCCCGGCGTTGTCGAAGACCAGCAGCCAGCGCGCGTGAGGCTCGCCCCGGCGCAGGGCGGCGAGCGCCCGGGACCAGGGTTCTCCGGCGTCGTCCGGCCCGGCCAGTCCGAGGCGGTGGGCGAGCTCGGTCAGGGAGGCGCGCACGGTGGCGGGCTGTTGGGCGGGCACCCACCAGACCAGGTCGTAGTCGTGGGCGTGCCGGTGCGCGTACTCGATGGCGAGCTGCGTCTTGCCCATCCCGCCCATCCCGAACAGGGTGAAGGGGAGCGGCGAACCGCCGCCGACGTGGAGTGCGCCGCGCAGTTCCTCCAGCGTGCTCCGGCGTCCGGTGAAGTCGGGGTTCCTGCCGGGGACGGCGCCCCACACGGCCGGCGACCGGGGCGGGTGATGGGGCGGGGGAGGCGGTCGTCCGGTCGATGGCGACTCCGCCACGCGCGACGTGTCCGGCGTGCGGACGGGGAGGGGGCGCACGACGCTCCGCAGCACCGCCTGGCTGACGCGCGCCCGGGATCCCGGCCCGGCCTCCTCGCCCGTCGGGCCGGCGGGAGCGAGGCCGGGCCGCTGCGAACTGAGCGCGTCCGAGACGACGCCGAGGACGCGCATGGCTTCGGTGCGCGTCAGTCGGGCGAGCAGGAGGTCGCGGACGCCGGGCCGGAAGTCGTACTCGGCGCGGTCCGGAGTGTCCGAGACGCGAAGGATGAGCCCGCTCAGCAGGAACTCGGCGAGGTGCCCGGTCTGGGTGTGCGGCGCCATCTCGCGCTGGACGAGCCGCATGGTCGGAAGGGACAGGGGCGCGGCCGCGAGGTAGCCGGCAAGGCTCAGCGCTTCGGGGGACGCGGAGGCGAGGAAGGCCAGCACGCGCTCGGAGGCGGACGGCGCGTCGCGGGCGGGATCCGCTGGACCGTCCTCCGCGCCGGGCTCCTCACGCGCTTCCGCGAGGTCGTCGGAGCCGATCACGTAGGCCACGCCGTGCGCCCATCCGGTGCCCTCCCCGGAGACGACGGTCGCCCAGGACCCGAACCAGCGGGGCTGGAACTCCAGAACGGGGACCGGCACGCCGCCCGGCTGCCGGGCGTCGGCCCGGTCCTGCCAGACCAGCCGGTCGTTGGGCGTGCCCGGCGGGGACCCGCACCGCCAGCGGACCCGCGTGAGCCGCAGGGCCGTCCGCCGCCACAGCCGCTGCGGCAGCATCTGCACGATCGCGGTCGGCTGGCTGCGCCCCCACCGCGCCAGCAGCCGCGCCATCGCGCCCGAGCGCCAGGCGGCCCCCACGCAGTCGCTCAGCACGAGGACCAGCTGCCGTCCCGAGGGCGTGACGACCTCGCCGGGCCGCCGCCCCCGCGCCCCGGCTCCGGTGCCCAGGACCGGCGGGTCCCCGCCCGCGCTCTGATCCGAGTCGACCGTCCAG
Organism: Actinomadura sp. NPDC048032; assembly: GCF_040653175.1. NCBI lineage: Bacteria > Bacillati > Actinomycetota > Actinomycetes > Streptosporangiales > Thermomonosporaceae > Actinomadura > Actinomadura sp. NPDC048032. The sequence goes on along the minus strand of NZ_JBEZJP010000155.1, from coordinate 8,707 downwards.
ACGCGGACGGCGCCGAACGCCCCGAGCTGCCCCAGCATCGTCCGCAGCGCGCGGGCGACCGGGCGCCAGACGTCCATGGACTCGCCGGTGTCGACGACGAGGACGAGCTCGGTCCGGTGGTCCCGGCGGGGCGCGTCCACGGGCGGGAGCAGGCCGCGCCCGCCCGGCGTGAGGACCTCCCCGTCCCGCGGCGTCGCGGCCGTGGCCCGGCCGTCGCGCAGCGGCCTGAGCGCCCTCGCGAGATCGGCGGGGCGCGGCATCGTCGCCAGATCCGGCTCGTACACCCCGTACCGGACGGCGGGAGCCGGAGCGAGACGGTGATCGACCCGCATGTGCGCGGCCAGCCACAGCGCGTCGGCCACCTCCCGGCCCGTCAGGCCGAGGGCGCCGAGTTCGCCGAACAGCCGCTCGATCATGGGAGCTCGCCGGCCTCCGCGCTCCGCAGCAGGGTCTCGGCGAGCCGCTCGGCGTCCGGGGCCGCCCACGACGCGGTCAGGAAGATCGCGTTCAGCAGCTGGTCGACCCCGAGGTCGGCCCGGTCGCGGCCGTTGAGGAACTCCTCGATCAGCTTGATGCCGCGCGCCGTGAACTCGGTCCCGAGATGGGCCGTGACGATCGAGAGCAGCCGCTCGGCTTCGGGCCGGGCGACGTCCAGGCGCAGGCACCGCCGCAGGAAGCGGGGAGGGAACTCGCGCTCGCCGCTGCTCGTCACGACGATCATCGGGAGGTGGCGGCACCGGACGCGGCCGCCGCGCACGACGGCGGGCCGGCCGTCCTCGGTCACGACCTCCGCCTCCAGCCGGTCCGCCCCGGCCCCCCGCATCAGTTCCGGGATCATGAACTCGCCCTCTTCCAGCACCGCCAGCAGTTCGCTGGGGAGGTCGAAGTCGCTGTTGTCGAACTCGTCGATCAGCAGCACCCGGGGGCGCCGGGTCGGCAGCAGGGCGGTGCCCAGCGGGCCGAGGCGGATGAAGTCCCCGATCCTCTGGGACGGCGGACCGAGGCCCGCGGGCGTGGAGGCCTCCTGGAGGCGGCCGATGGCGTCGTAGGAGTAGAGCGCGGAGCGCAGGGTCGATCCGCGCGTGACCGGCCAGCGGATGACGGGGCCGAGCTTCAGCTCGTAGGCGATGCTGTAGGCGAGGCTCGACTTGCCGCTGCCCGGACTTCCGGTGACGAGGAGCGGGCGCCGCAGCAGGAGGGCGGCGTTCACCATCTGCACGGTCATGTCGTCCGCCCGGTACGACTGCGCCCGCTGCGCCCGGCGCACGCCCTCCGGCACCTCGTAGGTGACCGGACCGTCGTCGAACACCGACCAGGGCGGCGGCGCCGGCAGTCTGTCGATCCCGTCATGGGGTTCGCCGGTGCCCTGGTAGACGTACCCCCCGCCGTAGGGGTCGGGCTGGGCCATCAGGATGTCTCCTCTGCACGGTCGGGGACGTGTAAGGGGTCCGGCCGATCGCTCGGGAACCGTGCGGGGTCGTCCCAGATCAGCACTAATCGGTGGGGGAGGTCGCCGGACGCCTCGTAACCGTCCCGCTGGAGATCGCGGATCGCCTCGGGCAGGTCGGCGAGCCGCCTGCCCTCCAGCGACCTCTGGAGCTCGTCCGCCTCGTCGGACGCGGGGTCGCCGCTCGACCAGAAGACGACCGGCAGCCCCGCCGCGAGTGCCAGACGGAGTTGCCGGCGGCCGCCCGTGAGGAGGACGACCGGGCGCCCCGCCGCCTTCGGAAGATCTCGCTGGGCGGCCTTCACGAGTACCGCCGCCACGACCGGGTCCGGGTCCGGCCGGCGCGGGCGGGACCCGCCCGGCCGGCCTCCGCGGGCGCGCATGCGGTCGAGGCTGCGGACCACGATCGGGAACCGCGCGCCGATGGGCGGCTCCGACGGGGTGCCGGGATCCAGCCGCCACTGGTCGACCGGGGCGCCGAGCAGGGCCGCCGGCAGGATGAACTCGATCACCAGTTCGTCGGAGGGGGGCGAGAGCCGGGCCCTGGCCTCGGGGAGCAGGGCGCGGATCTGCGCTTCGGTCTGGGCCAGCGTCCTCGGCTCGTCCGAGACGAGGAGCGGCACCGGCGGCCCTTCCTCCGGATGGAGCGACACGGTGGTCAGGAACCGGTGGGCGTCCAGGCCGTCCTCTTCGAGCTGGATCGTCAGGTAGGAGTGGCTCCTGCCGGCGGTGAGCTCCCGGGGCGCCGGCGCGGCCCGCACCTGCTCCAGGGGGAGGCCGATGCGCCGCGCGACCCGGACGGTCCAGTCGCGCAGTGCCGGGCCGAGGGCGGACGTCTCGTCCGCGGCCAGCCGGGACACGAAGTCCAGCAGCGGCGGCACTCCGTCCGGCGGCGCGGTGGCGTCCTCCAGCCGGTGCACCAGGTCGGCGAGGCCTTCCCCTGGGCCGAGCCGGGACGCGAACCGTCCGGCGCCCGAGGGCTGGAGCTCCTCCGCCCCGCGGACCAGCGGCACCAGTTCGAGAAGCTCCCGCCGCTCCGCGCCGGTGAGCAGGGGCGGCGGCACCAGGCGCTCGATCTGGCGGGTGAGCAGGTCGGCCTCCGCGCTCGCCGGGTGGAAGGTCCTGATCACCTCCAGCAGCGCGTGCAGCCCCCCGCCGAGCCCGGCGCACCATCGCGCCAGGCCCCACAGCTCCCTGCGGGTGGCGTCCGCCAGGCCGATCCGGGGACGCGAGCCCAGGCGCTCTTCGAGCATGTCGGCGTACACCGACCGGATGCGGGGCTCGGAGAGGCCGGGCACGGCCGCGAGCGCGTCGACCAGGACGCCGAGGTCGGCCAGTGACAGGGCCCCGTCGTCGTGACGGGGCCTCGCCGCCCCGTCCGCCAGCGGCGGCCACAGGTCCGCGATGTCCCCTACCGGGAGCATCCGCACCTCCTGCTCCGCCGCCATCGAGGCCGACGTCACCATGCCGAGGACTTCGCCGGCCTCGGCCGACAGGACGGGCGCCCCGCTGAACCCCGGCGCCACGGGCAGGTCGACGCCGAGCGTCCGGGGGCCCGTGGCCCGCGCCGAGACCCACATCATCTCGTCACCATCGGAGGGAAAGCCGCAGATCCGCACCGTGGCCCCGAAGTCGTCGGCGGCCCGCACGGCCGGCACGGGGTCGCAGTTCACCGGAGGACCGAGCAGGCTGAGGACCGCCACGTCGCCCCGCCCGTCGCCCGCCGGCGGGAACCAGCCGCCGGGCAGCACCTCGGCCGCGCGCTTCTGGCCGAGCGCCGGCAGCTCCAGCGGGACCACCGCCGCGCGGCCCGGCGAGCCGATCAGATGAGCGCAGGTCAACGCCAGGCGGTCGCTGATCAGGAACGCCGTCCCGGTGACGTTGTCCCGCGGGTCCAGCACGCGCGCGAGCCACGGCGCCCTGCTCCCGCCGAGGGCCGGTCCGCCCACCGCTCACCGCCTTGAGCCGTCAGGAACGCCATTATTTCGGACGGCTCCGCTTTCTCGCCATGGAGTTGGGCGAATGCTCAGAGCCTTTTTCGGGAAGCGTTCGGGCGGGCGGGCTCTTCAGAACGCACGGCAGCGAATAAAACGTCAACCTCCGACATTTGTCGACCCTTTTTCGGGGTGGCAAAGAATAGCCGATGGGTGCGACCGGAACGGGGGCGGCGGATGCCGGCCGGCACGGGACGCGCCTGCGGGAGACTTACCGTGTACGGGTAGGGTGCGTCGGGAGGAAGATCCATGAGTTCACGGACCGGCGCCGACGAGGCGGCCGAGCGGCCGCGCGTCCCGCTGAGCCGCGGGCGGGTGCTGCGGGCGGCCGTGCGCCTCGCCGACCGCGACGGCCTCGAGGCGCTCACCATGCGCCGGCTCGCGCAGGAGGTCGGGGTCGAGGCGATGTCGCTGTACCACCACGTCGCCAACAAGGAGGCCGTCCTCGACGGCGTGGTCGAGGTGGTCCTCGACGAGATCATGGAGGCGGTGGAGAAGGCCGACGCCCCACCCCCCGAGCGGGACTGGCGGGCGGCGCTGCGCGCGCGGATCCTGGCCGCCCGGGCCGTCCTGCTCCGCCACCGCTGGGCCCCGGGGCTGCTCGGCGCCCGCAGCACCGTGAACCCGTTCGTCATCGCGTACTACGACCAGGTCGTCGGGCTCCTCCGGGCGGGCGGTCTCTCGTACGACCTGGCCCACCGCGCGCTGCACGTCCTGGGCAGCCGGGCCCTCGGGTTCGCTCAGGAGCTGTTCCAGCCCGGCGAGGCCCAGGCCGCCGGCGACCCCGCGGTGATGGAGCAGATGGCCGGCCGGTTCCCCCACCTCGCCGGGATGCTCGCGGACGCCGTCCACGACGATCCGGACGGCACCCTGGGCTTCTGCGACGACCAGTTCGAGTTCGAGTTCGCCCTCGACCTGATCCTCGAAGGGCTGGAGCGGCGCCGAGCCGCCGGCGCCTGACCCCCTACCGGACGCTGCCCGCCGGAAGTCCGCCTCGCCGCGCCCCTTGACTGCCTTACGTCGTACGATTACCTTACGGCGTATGAGAACCTTACGGCGTACGACGGACGCTTCCCCCGCCCCCGCGCATCCCAGGGCCGCCATGAAGGCCTGGACCTGGGACCGCTACGGCCCGCCCGACGTGCTGGCCCTGAAGGACGTCGACGAACCCGCCATCGGCCCCGACGAGGTGCTCGTGCGGGTGCGGGCGGCGGCCGTCAACCCCTACGACTGGCGCCACCTGCGGGCCGACCCGAAGCTGGTCCGGCTCAGCTGCGGCCTGCGGCGGCCGAGGCCGGGCCTCGTCCTCGGCGCCGACCTCGCCGGAGTCGTGGAGCGGACGGGCCCCGCGGTGACGGGGCTGCGCCCCGGCGACGAGGTCTTCGGAGAGGTCCGCCTCGGCTCGTTCGCCGAGGCCGCCGCCGTTCCGCGGGACCGGCTGGCGGTCAAGCCGGCCCGCCTCACCTTCGAGCAGGCGGCATCCGTGTCGATGGCCGCCCACACCGCGCTGCAGGGGCTGCGGGACACGGGGAGGATCTCCGCCGGGCAGCGGGTCCTCGTCAACGGCGCCTCCGGCGGCGTCGGGACGTTCGCCGTCCAGCTCGCCAAGGCGTTCGGAGCCGAGGTCACCGGCGTGTGCAGCACCCGCAACCTCGAACTGGTCCGCTCCCTGGGCGCGGACCATGTCGTGGACTACACCCGTGAGGACTTCACGCAGCGGAAAGGACGGTACGACCTGCTCATGGACATCGTGGGCGACCGGCCGTTCGCCGAACTGCGGCGCTGCCTGACGTCCCGCGGCACGCTGGTGATCGTGGGCGGCATCGCCTCGCCGCGCGGCGGGCTGCTCGGCCCCGCGGGGCAGATCGTCCGGGGCGCCCTGGCCTCCCCCTTCGTCCGCCAGCGCATCGACCATGTCGGCTGGCGGCCCAACTCCGCGGACCTGCGCTTCCTGGCCGAACTGATGGAGGAGGAGCGGGTCACGCCCGTCATCGACCGGACCTACCCGTTCGCGGAGCTCCCCGAGGCCCTCCGCTACATCGAGCGCGGCCGCGCCCGGGGCAAGGTCGCCATCGCCTTCTGACCGCCGCCGCGGAGGTCAGGCCATCGCGATGGCGGCGATCCCGGCCAGCACCACGGCCGAGCCCGCCAGGCGGCGGACGGCGTTCGCCTCGCCCAGGACCCGCCACGCGGCCAGTCCGCCGAGCACGATGCTCAGCTCGCGGGCGGGAGCGACCAGGCTGACCGGCGCGATCCGGAGCGCGAAGAGCACGAGCAGGTACGCCACCGGCGACAGCAGGCCGATGATGAGCACTTCGCGCCGGTGGTCGCGCCACAGGCGGCAGACCCGCGCCCTGTCCCGCAACGCGTACGGCGCGAGGATCAGGCTCTGGGCGAGCGCGCCGGAGCCGAAGTAGACCAGCGGCGGGACCGCCAACCCCGTGACCGAATGCGCGTCCCACAGCGTGTAGCCCGCGATCACGACACCGGTCAGCACGCCGTAGAGGACGCCCGCGCGCCGGCGCGCCGGCGAGGCGCCTCCCTCCGCCGGTGCGCCGCCGCTGACGACCAGGATGCCGACGATCACCAGGAGCGCGCCGACCAGCCCGGGCAGGCCGGGCTTCTCGCCCAGGAAGAGGACCGCCACCAGCACCGACAGCAGCGGCCCGGTGCCCCTGGCGAGGGGATAGACCACCGACAGGTCGCCGACGGCGTACCCGCGCTGCAGCACGATCCCGTACGCCACGTGCAGGATCGCGGTCACCAGCGCCGCGAGCAGCCATGTCCACTGCGGACGCTGCGGGGTCACCGCCAGGAAGACCAGCGCCGCCGGGGCGAACACGATGGCCGAAACGGTGTAGTAGAGGAAGACGAACGGCGCCCCTCCGTCGCCGACCCGCTTCGCGGAGAAGTTCCAGAACGCGTGCACGACGGCGGCGACGAGGACGAGCGAGAGGGCCCAGCCGTTCACGAGGAGACCTTCCCCCATCCTTCGCGCCGGTGGACCCTGGGCAGTGCGGCGACATCGTACTCGCGCCGCCCCAGAGGCCGCGGTGACCGGTTGTGGACCTTGAAGCGGCCCGCATCGTCGCTAGATTGAACGTGAATTTCGTTCAAATTTCGTGGTCGCAGGCCGAGCAGGCGTTCGGGACGAGGTTGGCTGATGGGCAGACGGTTTCTCGGCAGGCTCTGGTTGGTCGTCGCCACGGCGTCCGGGCTGGTCCTCGGGCTGATGGTGAGCGCGGACGCGCACATCGAGCGTCCCTCGTACTGGCCGCTGCCCGGCCCGGACTGCTCGGTCAGCCCGTGCGCGGGCGGCGCGGTGCCCAAGGCCAGGAGCCTGGCCTCGTCGCTCGCGACGACCAAGGGCAGCACGACCCGCGTGGTGTGCCGCCCCGACTCGCTCAAGCGGCTGGAGGCCTCGATCAGGCGGGCGCGGAAGTCGGGCTACGACATCCGGCCGCACGACCACCGGCGGTTCGGCGCCGCGGAGGCGCGGGAGCTCATGCGGATCAACCGGGCGCTGGCCGCGCGGTGCCGGTACGGCGAGATCCAGCCCGCGGTGACCGCCTCGGGCAACAACGACCGTGTCGTGGTCCTGCCGGGCGTCTACACCGAGCCCACCTCCCGCGCGAAGCCCACCCACGACAAGGCGTGCGACCCGTACAAGCTGACCACGGGGGCCTACTCCTACCTCGGCGAGTACATGTGCCAGAACGACGCCAACCTCATCGCCGTCCTGGGCCGTTCGCCCGGCTCCGGCAAGGACCCGGACCCGCCGCTGGTCGACCGGCACGGCATCCCCAACCGGGGCGCGTGCGTGCGCTGCAACCTCCAGCTCGAAGGGTCCGGCGTCAGCGCGGACGACGTGGTGGTGGAGGCCGGCGACCCCTCGTCGGGCAACGGCGGCCCGCGCCGCTCGGCGAAGGACGTGGGCATCCGCGCCGACCGGGCCGACGGCTTCGTCCTGCGGAACGTGACCGTCCGGCACGCCGAGGAGCACGACATCTACGTGCTGGAGAGCAACGGGTATCTGCTCGACCGCTTCAAGACCTTCTACGCGGGCGAGTACGGCGTGCTCACCTTCGTCGAGGACCACGGCGTGATGCAGAACTGCGAGGCGGCGGGCAACGGCGACTCCGGCCTCTATCCGGGGTCGGGCGCCAAGACCTCGGCCGGCCGCGACCCGAAGTTCTATCCGACGGCGCGCTACAGCCAGGAGATCCGCTACTGCGACTCCCACCACAACACCAGCGGCTACTCCGGCACCGACGGCAGCGGCACCTGGCTGCACCACAACAACTTCTACGGCAACGCCCTCGGCTTCACGACCGACGTGTTCACCGCGGCGGGACACCCCGGCTTCCCGCAGCAGGGCGACCTGATCGAGAAGAACGACTTCTTCTCCAACAACTTCAACCCCTACCTGCCCGGCAGCGACGTCGTGCCGACGGTGCCGGTCCCCGTCGGCACCGGCATGTGGATCGCGGGCGGCGACGACAACGTCGTCCGCGACAACCGCTTCCGCGACAACAGGAGGCGCGGCGCGATGCTGTTCGCCGTCCCCGACGCCTTCGTCTGCGGGCCCGGAAACGGCCCCATCACCGGCTGCGACCCGCTGAAGCTGTCCACGTCCCACCGCAACTCGTTCCACGGCAACACGATGTCCGGCAACGGCGTCGACTTCTGGTGGGACGCGTTCCCCGGCAACGTGGGCAACTGCTGGTACTCCAACGGCAACGCGACCGGCTCCCCGAAGAACCTGCCCGACTGCCTGAACGGCAAGGTCCCCTGGCTGAGCATCGGCCTCGGCAATCTCGAGAACGAGGCCGAGCTGATCGTCTGCATGTCCGACCTGAAGCCCGGCGGCCCGTGCCCCTGGTTCAAGCCCCCGGCCGCCGGGAAGGCCGCGCCCGCCGACGGCCACGACCACGGCGCGACGGGGGAGCTCAACGACGCCCTGCTCGCGGCGGTGACGTGCCACTCCTGGCACGGGATGAACACCGACCAGCGCGACCACATGCTGACCAGGATGCAGGTGTTCATGGGCGGCCAGATCGACCACCCCGGGGCGCGGGGCACCACCCTCAGCAACGAGAAGGCGACCCGCGTCCTCGACAACGCCTGCGGTCTCTCCTTCGCCGGCCAGTTCAAGCTGTACAAGCTCTACGCCCGCGCGGCGGCCTTCACCCCGCAACCGCAACGCTGAGACGCACACCCATGCCCCGCGCCGTCACGCCATAGGCGCACCGGGTAACCGGGTTCG
>NZ_JBEZJP010000154.1:0-16283 GCF_040653175.1 Actinomadura sp. NPDC048032 | reverse complement strand
TCGGCCAGGCCCCGGCGGCGGGTCGCGTCCGCCTCGGCCTCACCGATCAGCCGGATGGCCTCGGACTCGCGCTGCGCCTTGAGCTGGACCTCGGTCGCGGCGGCCTGGGCGTAGGAGATGCGCTCCTCGCGCTCGGCCTCGGCCAGCTTGACCTGCTCGTAGGCGCGGGCGTCGGCGGGCTTGCGGATCTCGCTCTCCAGCCGCTTCTCGGTGCGCTCGGCCTCCAGCTCGGCGTTGCGGGTCTCCTTGAGGATGACCTCCTGGCGCGCCTGCTGCGCGGCCTGCTGCACCTGGCCCTGGTACTCGGCCTTCTTCATCTCGGTGTCCCGGATGACCGCCGCGTTCTGCCGCTCGGTCTCCTGCTCGCGCTCGGTGGCCTCCTGGTTGCGCTCGGCCTCGGCGATGCGGGCGGCGGCGGCGACCCTGGCGGCGTGCGGGCGGCCGAGGTTGGTGATGTAGCCGGTCTCGTCGTCGATCTCCTGGATCTGGAGGGAGTCGACGACCAGGCCGAGCTTGCTCATCTCGTCGGCGGCCGAGCCGCGGGTCTCGGAGGTGAGGCGCTCGCGGTTGAGGATCAGGTCCTCGACGGTGAGGTTGCCGATGATGGAGCGCAGGTGGCCGGTGAACAGCTCGTGGATCGCGCCGTCCATCGAGTTCTGCTGCTCCAGGAAGCGCCGCGCGGCGTTGGCGATCGACACGAAGTCGTCGCCGACCTTGTAGATGACCACGCCGCGGACCTTGACCGGGATGCCCTGCTGCGTCACGCAGTTGACCTCCAGGTTCGCGGCGCGGCTGTCGAGCCGCAGGCGGCGCGCCGTCTGGAAGCCGGGCAGGACGGACGTGCCCTTGCCGGTCACGATCTTGAAGCCGAGGCTGTCCACGCCGTCGATCGGCTTGGACTTGGCGCCCAGCCCGGAGATGATCAGGGCCTCGTTCGGCTCGGCCACCCGCCACACCATCTTGAACAGCACGATCAGCACGATGATGGCGACGACGACGCCGATCGCAACGGCGATCACGGGCATACGGGCCTCCTCCTCCGGTCGGGCGGCCGGCCGAAGTGTCAGGCCCGTCCGCGTTTCCCATCAGACGCGGCGGAGGCGTGTCCGGTTCGGTCCGCGAACCGGAAGTTCACGTCCGCATCAGGCCAGGCCCGGCGGGACGCCTCAGCGGGCCAGCGCGGGCGCCACGTACACCGTCCGCGGCGGGTGGTACTCGACCACGACGACGATCGAGCCGACGCCGATCTCGTCGCGCGGGTCGACGGGATGGGCGTAGAACGCCTCCGAGCCGCCGCGAACCGCGATCATGACCTCGCCGACCAGCCCGGGCCCGATCCGGCCGGTCACCCGGCCCTCCTTACCGATCAAGGAAACCCCCTGGCCCGGTGCGCCCGGAGCCGTTCTCCGCGCCGCGTAAGGCGAACGCTATCCGCTGCGCCGAGGGGACGGCGAGCCGCGGGGCTCAGGACAGGACCCGGTCGGCCTGGGCCAGCGCCTCGCCCGCGAGGCGTTCGGCGTCGGCCCGCGTGGCGCCGGGCCCGAAGACCGTGATCGTGGCGAGGAAGCGGCGGCCCCGGAACACGACGTACCACGTGCGGGTGCTCGCGCCCCCGCCGACGGTGGCGACGCCGACGGTGCGCGAGCCCTCGCCGATCTCCCCCTTCGGCGCCTCGGCCACCCTGTGCGCGGCCCAGGCGGAGCCGACCCTGGTGCGGAACCTCAGGCAGCCGGGAGGGACGCGGGCGTTGACCTGCTTCTCCGCGTCGGCGGCGGGCATGCTCATGAGGGTCTCGGTCGCGGTCAGGCCGCGCTCGCCGGCGAACGAGACGAGCGCCGCGGGCACGCCGCCGGCCACGTCGCCGCCCGGACGGGACTTCCCGCAGGAGGGCTTGTCGAGGACGGCCTCCCGCTGGAGCCTGGAGGCGTTCTGGATGGCCTTCAGCGAGCCGTACTCGCCCCAGTCGGGCTCGCCCGCGCGCCGGTAGCCGGACGGCTGCTGGAGCAGCGCCTGCGCGAGCTGCGCGGAGGTGTAGCCGATGCCCGCCACCTCGGCGCGGGCGGTGCCGCGCACCTGGGTGGCGCGCTCGGCGTCGCCGCCGCACGCGGTGGCCGCGACGGCCGTCGACAGCAGCAGCGTGACGGGGAGGAGCCTGTGCGCCATGGCGGCGACACTACGGCGCGAAAGGGGCGCACCGCCCCCGACGACACGCGGGTCAGCCCTTTTCGGCCCGCTCGTTGTACTCCGCGGCGTACTCCTGGCCGGACATCTTCTGGATCGTCTCGACGATCTCGTCGGTGATGGCGCGGCGGGCCTTGGCGGGCGGCAGGTCCCTGTAGTGGGAGAAGTCCATCGGCGGGCCGATCCGCACGGTGGGGCGCGGGCCGAACACGCGCGGGAACGCCGCCCCGATCGGCTGGATCTTCTCGGTGCCCTCCAGCGCGACCGGCAGGACGCGGGCGCCGGACTCCAGCGCGAGCCAGCCGATGCCCGTCCGGCCGCGGTAGAGGCGCCCGTCCGGGGAGCGGGTGCCCTCGGGGTAGATCGCGAACGCGCCGGCGTTGTCGAGCACCTCGGCGGCCTGCTCCAGCGCGCCCATGGCGGCCCGCCGGGCGCCGCGCCGCACCGGGACGTGGCCGAGGTTGGTGAGGAACCAGCGGACGAAGCGGTTCTTGAGGCCGCCGCCCTCGAAGTAGGCCGCCTTGGCGATGTAGGTGACCGGGCGCGGGACCGCCAGCGGGATGATGAAGCTGTCGATGAACGACAGGTGGTTGCTCGCCACGATGAGCGGCCCGTAGCTCGGCACGTTCTCGCCGCCCACGACCCGCGGACGGAAAAGCAGCCAGAGGATCGGACGCACCACGCGCGTCATGAACGTGTAGAACACCCAGCCTCCCGAATTTCGCCACAGCCACTGTAACCTCTGCACCGATCCGGGCCCCGGTCAGCATCCTCCTTTCCCGCCCCGGAGAGGGCCATAAATGGTCCAAGGCCTGGTCAAACGCCGGGTGGACGAGATTCGCGGCCATTCCTTACCGCCAAGTAAGTTTCTCTTCGGTAAGTTATTACCCCGTTTACCGGATCTCCCGGGAGGCACCCGGATGCCCCGGGCGCATCGTCAGGTACAGTCGGGACCGGGGAGCAGACGGGCGTCCGGGCCCTCGTTACGGTCCGGGAGCCGGGCGGGCGACCTGGTCCTTAACCCGGGAACTGCTTGGAATGCGGGCACGCGTGCGCGATCCTGAGGAGTCACCTGAGATGGCCGGGGACCACCACCGGAGTGGGGCGTGAGGTGACGATGGACTTCGACATCAGCCTGATGCGGGACGACCGCTGCACGCTCGTCCGCGTCAAGGGCGACATCGACGTGGTGTCCCGCGCGCGCTTCGAGGAGGCGCTCTTCGAGGTCGTCGAGTCGGGCGAGCCGATGGTCGTCGACATGCGCGAGGTCACGTTCTGCGACTCCACCGGCCTGAACGCCATCGTCGCCGCGAACCGCCGCGCCGGCGAGCACGGCACGCACCTCGCGCTGGTGGCGCTGCCGCCGCGCGTCCAGCGGGTCTTCCGCATCACCGGGATCGACAAGTTCATCCCGATCCACGAGACGCTGCGGGAGGCCATCGTCGCCTTCCCGTCCACCACCCCGTAGGCCCGGCCGGCGGGGTCAGGTACAGCCCTCGAACTGCGGCACGCTGGTCGTCAGCTTGAGCCCCGACCCGCCGAACCACCTGTTCAGCAGCCGCTGCGCGGTGCCGTCCTGGTACATGTCCGTGATCGCCCGGTTGACCTCCTCGCAGCCCCTGAGGTCGCCCTTCTTCAGGCCGACGCCGTACTTCTCGTCGGTGAACGGCGCGTTGATCATCCGTCCGGGACGGCCGGAGGCGAACCCGGCGAGGATCAGGTCGTCGGTCGACACCGCGTCGAGCCGGCCGCCGGCGAGCGCGTCCATGCAGGCGCCGTAGGTGTCCACCGTGACCGGGCGCGCGGCCACCTTGCGCTCCTCGATCACGCGGCGCCAGGAGTTGGACCCCTTCACCTCGCAGATCCGCTTGCCCTTGAGGTCGCGCACGTCCCTGATCGCCGCGGCGTCGGCGCGGACGAAGGTGTCCTGGTGGGCGACGTAGTACGGCCCGCCGAAGGTGACCTTCGTCTTCCGCTTCGCCGTGATCGAGTACGTCGCGACCACCATGTCGACGTCGCCCTTGGCGAGCGCGTCCTCACGGACGGAGGAGTTCGTCGTCCTGAACGTCAGCCGGCTCTTCGGGACGCCCAGTTTGCCCGCGACGTAGGTCGCGACGTCGACGTCGAAACCCTCGTACGTGCCGTCCGGGCGCTTCACGCCGAGGGCGGGCTGGTCCTCCTTCACGCCGATGACGAGAGAGCCCTTGTCCACGATGGACTGCTCCTTCTCGGCGCCGAGGCCGCAGGCCGACAGCAGCGCCGCCGCGGCGAGGACGGCCCCCGGGGCGGCGATGGCACGGGTCGCGCGCATGGCTTGATCTCCTTGATCAGGCGAACTCGGTCAGCGGAACTCGGCCAGCCGGGGACGGACCCCCGCGATGATCAGCGCGGCGATGACGGCGGCCGCCACGGGCGGCACCGCGTTCCAGCCGCGCAGCCCGCCGTCGGCGTCCCGGATGGCCTTGTCGAAGGCGTCCTGGTGGACGGCGGTCAGCGAGCTCAGCGCCGCGTCGTAGGCGTCGAAGTCGCGGATCGCGTTGGACGTGCGGCCCATCCGCAGGTCGACCGCGCCCGCCCGGTTCCCCGCCGACGCCAGCTGCCGCATCCGCGCGTCGTTGCGCTGGACGGTCCGGTACGCGGTGAGCGTCCTGGCCAGCGCGTCGCCCTCGCGGCCCCTGTCCACCGTCCGCGCCTCGTCCCCGAAGAAGCCGAGGAACGGGGAGGTCTGGCCGGGCCGGTACGCGCCGGCCTTCTCCTCCAGGCCCGCGTAGTAGTTCTCCAGGTTCACCGGCCTGTCGCCGAGGTCGGGGTAGATCACCGACAGCGACTTGTCGAGGTAGGTCTGCTCGTAGGTGTCGGCGCGGCCGGGGTCGAGGAGGTAGCGGCTCTCGTCCCCGAAGGCGCTGTGGCTGATCGCCCGGGCCCGCGACAGCTGGAGGATCGAGTCGAAGCCGTCCTCCTTGGCGGTCCTGATGTGCCCCGCGTGGGCGGTGAGCAGGCCCGCCCCGACCGCGGTGAGGACAACGGTCCCGAGCGTCGCCAGCACCAGCGCCGGGTTCAGCACCCGCCGGAACGTCCGCACGAGGTACAACTGCGTCGCGACCAGCAGCAGCAGCGCGATCAGTCCGGTGAGGGCGACCCAGGTGCGCCCGGTCAGCACCGCCGACCGCTTCGTCTCGTACGACTGCCGGACGTTCGCGCCGGTGTCGAGCGTGATGTTGTACGCCTTCGGCAGCAGCTGCAGCTTCATCAGGTCGGTGGCCTGCCGGTAGGCGTCCAGGACCTGCGCCGGCGTCTCGCCGGGCGCGTGGTTCGACTGCGCGTCGAGCTGCATGGCCTGGCCGACGAGCCGCTCGTACTTGCCGAGGCCGTCCAGCACCTCCTGGACGGTGCGCCGCAGCGCGGGGTCGCGCCCGGCGAGCTGCGCGGCCTGCACCGCCGCCGCGTCGGCCTCCCCGCGGCGCTTCTCGTACACCCGCAGGGTCTCGTCGTAGCCGATGCCGAGGCCGTGCTCGCGGCCGATCAGCAGGATGCTGGAGACCTGCGCGTCCATGTCGCTGAGCGCGAAGTACAGGGTGCCGGTCGCGACGACCTGCGGACCGGCGTCGTGCCCGATCGTCTCGACGGAGTCGCGCGCGTTGCCGACGGCCACGGTGAGGACGGCCAGCAGCGCCACGAGCGCGGCCACGCAGAGCACGACGTGCGCCCGGATGCGGCCCGGGATCGTCTTGAGCCACCGGCCGCGCACGAACGTCCTCAGGCGGCCGCCGCGCCCGGGGTCGGCGGGCTTCCTGTCCGAAGGCGGCGCGGGCGGCGCGGGCGGACGCGGAGCGGGAGCCGCCGGGGGTGCCGGACTCATCGTCATGACGTGCCCTCCTGCAGGGACAGCGTGATGGTCGTCCAGGCGCCCACGTGGATGCGGTCGCCGTCGCCGACCGGAACGGGCACGTTCACCGGGATCGGCTCCGTTCCGCCGTTCACCGTGGTGCCGTTCGTCGAACCGGGGTCGATCAGGTGCCAGGCGCCGTCCGGCCGCGCGAGCAGGACGGCGTGCAGATGCGAGACGCCCGGGTCCTCGGGCGGTGCGCTGAGGTCGATCTCGGGCAGCAGCGCGCGGGAGGCGCTGCGCCGCCCGATCCGGATCTGCGGGCCGGCCAGCGGGACGCGGCGCTCGGGGCAGTACGGCGGGAACGCGAGCCCTCCGCCGTCCGGCCCCATCTCCGCGACCACCGAGTCGAAGTAGGCGCGGTCGGCGACGACCAGCGCGTGCGGGCCGGGCGCCGGGGCCGGGCGCGGGACGACGGGCACGCTGCCCTCCCGCTGCTGCGGCACCAGCGGCACCGCGCGCGCGGTGCCCGCCGGGGTGAACTCGACGGTGTAGACGGTGCCGGTCTCGAAGTCGTACCCGTCCTCCTCGCAGAAGCGGCCGGAACGCGGCGTCCCGCAGCGCGGGCAGGCCGGCTCCTCCGCGGGCTCGGCGGCCGGGGCGGGTCCCGGGGCGGCCCCGGGCGCGGACTCGGGCTCCGGCTCGGCGAACTCGGCGCGCCGCGCGCCCTCCATGAGGTCACCGCAGACGTCGCAGTAGTCGGTGGACTGGGACGCGTGCCCGCTCGGACAGACCGGCATGGGCCTCAGCCCCCTGCCTCGTCGCCGTGCCGCGTCCGCACGGTCCGGACGGAGCGGGTGTCGAGCGACATCTCGTCCGCCTTCGCCACGTCCCGCTTCAGCCGCACGGTGCCGCGCGCCGGGTCGACCACGTCCACGACCTTGTCGAGCAGGCCGGAGATCTGCTGGTTGCCGACCTCGCGCGCCAGCACCACGGCGCGTCCGAGCCGGGCGGTCGCGGTGTCCTCGTCGCCCTCCCGCCGCGCCTCCAGGCCCTGCTGGATCGCCTCGGCGAGCTCGGACTGGCCGGTGTGGTGCGCGACGCGGCCGTTGATGCGCGTCGACCTGGCCTCGTCGTCGGTCCACTCGGCGATGACGTTGCCGGACGCGAGGACCTGGTCGCCCGCGACGAGCTTCACCCACGCGGCCCGCATCTGCCGCCCCACGTCGCCGGGCTGCACCTCCACGCACAGGTGGTACTCGCGGTTCTCGGCGCCCCACGCGCCGAGCGGGTAGTCGCCGGTCTGCGGGCCCGACTCGGCCCGCCGGCCGGTGAGGTCCTCCACGGCGGGGACCATCTGCTTGATGAACCGCAGCCGCGCCTGCTGCGGCGTCCACACGCGCAGCGTCACGTCCGCGACCTGCTTGCCCATCGCGGCCCGCGTCATCGCCAGGAAGTCGGCCTCCAGGTCGGCCGGGTCGGGGACGTCGAGGAACCCGCCCAGCAGCACCGAGGTGATCTTGCGGAGCTCGGCGACGTTCCAGTCGGTGCCGACGCCCCGCGCGTCGCACAGGAAGTGGCCGGCGCACACGCGCAGCGCCGCGTCCAGCTCCTCCTCGGACTCGTGCTGGTTCTTCCCGTCGGTGAGCAGGATCGCGTGCTTGACGGCGCCCTCCGCGACGGCGTCGTACCCGGTGAACAGCCGGTCGGCGAGCCGCAGCCACGACCCGATCGCCGTCCCGCCGGCCGCCTCCAGCCGCCCCACCGCGTCCACCGCGGCGCGCCGGGACGCCGCGTCCGCCCGGACGAGCCGCTCCCCCTGCGGGTACACCATCCGCGGCCGGTTCGCTCCCGCGACCACCGCGAAGTGCACGCCGTCGCGCAGCACGTTCACCGCCGCCCGCGCCGCCCGCTTCGCCGCGGCCATCTTTCCCCGGTACGACATCGACCCGGAGGTGTCGATCATGATGATCTCCGCGGCGGGGGCGCGGCCGCCGTCCGCCACCGGGGCCGGGCCGCCGGACGAGCGCGCCTCCACCGAGACGATCGCGTGCATCTCCCGTCCGCCGGCCGGGAGGTAGGGGTTCTGGTCCACCCGCACGGTGAACTCCGGAAATTCGCTCATCTGGCCCGCTCCCTGCTCGGTCCTGGCGGCGGGTAGCGAAGGACCGCCACCGTCACGTTGTCGTGCCCGCCCGCGTCCAGCGCCGCCCGCACCAGCCGCCGCGCCGCGTCCAGCGGCCCGTCCCGGCCGGTGAGGGCCACGGCGGCGAGGTCGGACGGCTCCGGCAGGTCGTTCCACAGCCCGTCGCTGCACAGCACCACCAGCCCCGGACCCGTCGGCCGGAACGCCGCCACGTGCGGGTCGAGCGGGCCCGCGTCCGCCCCCAGCCAGGCGGTCAGCACGTGCGCCCGCCGGTCGGCCCACGCCTCCTCGGCGCTCATCGCGCCCTGCTCGATCATGGACGAGGCCCACGAGTCGTCCGTGGTGAGCCGGCACGAGCCCGCCGGGGACAGCCAGTAGGCGCGGCTGTCGCCGACCCATCCGACGGTGATGCCGCCCGCGTCCACGACGGCCGACACGAACGTGCACGCGGGGGAGGCGTCGGGGTCGCCGGGGAGCGCCGCCACGGCCTCGCCCGCCCGCGCCACCGCGTCGCGCATCGCGCCCCGGGGATCCATGCCGGCGGTGACGCGGTCCGTCAGGACGGCCAGCGCCGCCTCGGCGGCCAGCCGCGACGCCTCCTCCGACCCGGGCGCCGTCGCGACCCCGTCGCAGACCACCGCGCACACGCCCGCGGGCAGCGCCGCCAGCGCGAACGCGTCCTCGTTGCGGCTGCGCCGCAGCCCGAGGTCGCTCACCGCCGCCCCGAACCGCCCGGCCTCGGCCTCGACGTGCTCCCGCCCGCTCGGCTGCCGCAGCCCGCACTGCTCGCAGTACCCGTCGGCCCCGACGGCCCCGACGCCGCAGTCCACACAGGCACCCCCGGCACCGCCGCCCTCCCCCGGAGGCGGGGGCGGGCCGGACGGCCGCTCCGGCGAGCGGGCCTGGCGCGGCACGGGGCCGGGTGCCGGCGGGACGCCCCGCGAAGCCGGGTTCGCCGCGACGCCCGGAAGAGCGGTGCCGAGCGGCGGCGTCCTGGGCGTGGTCGGGTCGGGGCGCCCGCACTCCTCGCAGAAGCGGTCGCGTTCGTTGACGGGCTCGCCGCAGGTACGGCAGAGCGCGACGGGGGTGTGCTGGTCCGCGTTCATGGTCAGAAGAGCGTCCTCGGACGGACGGCGTTGGCCCGTTTGACCATCGCGTGGCGGTGCTCGGCCCCGTCGGCGAGCTTGGCGAGCACGCGGTAGACCTCCTCCAGCCTCTTGCGGAGGGCCTGCTCGTCCAGGGCGGTGCCGAGTATCTGCTGCCGCACCCCGGGCGGCGCCGAACCGCGGTCGGCGCGGACCCAGGCCAGCGCCGCCTCCAGCACCTCGGCGGCGAACGCGGCCGACCGCTCGGTGTCGAGGCGCAGCGACGACAGCCGCCGTCCCGCCTCGACGAGCGCGGGCGCGTCCAGCTCGGTGGGCCCGCGCCCCCGCACGGCGGTCGCGACGGCGGCGAGCTGCGCGGCGAGGTAGTGGCTGGAGATGCGGGGGACCGAGTCGAGGACGCGTTCGGCGGACGCGCGTCGCCCGCCGCGAGCCGCGTGCGCGCCAGCCCGAACGCGGCGCTGACGTGGGTGGGATCGGTGCGCCAGACCGTCTCGTAGTAGTAGCCGGCGGCGGCCGTCTCGCCCAGCGTCTCGTGGCAGAACGCCAGCGCCAGCTTGGGCGCCTGCTCGCCCGGCGCGAGGTCGTACAGGTCGTTGAACACCGCGACGGCCTCGGTGCCGCGCCCGCCGGCGAGGGCGCGCGCGCCCCGGTACCAGTCGACGCGCCAGTCGTCCGGGGCCTCGGCGGCGATGTCCTCCAGCAGGTGCGCGGCGCCGTCGAGGTCGCCCAGCTCGATGCGGACGCGCACCAGCGCGAGCCGCACCTCGCGGGACGCGACCGGCGCGGACGCCAGCGCCGCGGCCAGGTCGGCGGGGTCGCGGGCGGTGAGCCCGGCGAGGAACGCCGCGGCCGGGTCGGAGGCGTACACCAGCGGGACGGGCAGCGCGGCCGCGGCGGCGGCCGGCTCCACCGGCGCCAGGATCGGCGGGGCCCCGCCGCTCCCCCGGGCGCCGTCCAGACCGCCGACGATCTCGGTTCCGGCCGTCTGCTGCTCGGGCCCGAACAGGGGCGACGGCGCGGGGCGCGGGCGCCCGTCCTCGGCCGACAGGACCTCCCGCAGCACGCCGGTGAGCTGCTCGGCCATCTCGGCGGCGCTCTGGAACCGGCGGGCCGGGTCGGGGTGCGTGGCGCGGCGCAGCAGCCGGTGGTAGGACTCGTGCCGCTGGAAGAGCGGCACCTCCTCGCGCGGCGGCAGGCTGCGCAGGTGCCGCCCCGTGTAGCCGCGGAACGGGAAGCTCAGCACGGCCAGGGTCCGGCCGACGGTGTAGAGGTCGGAGCTCACCGAGGGGCCCTGCGAGCCGATCTCGGGGGCCTGGTAGCCGGGCGTGCCGAAGATCGGGCTGTCCGCGTCGAAGGCCCGCCGGACGCCGCCGAGGTCGATCAGCTTGAGCTGCTCCTCGGACTGGATGGCGTTGTCGGGCTTGAAGTCGCAGTACAGCAGCCCGACGCCGTGCAGGTAGCCGAGCGCGCTCAGCACCTCCAGGCCGTAGGCGATGACCTGGCCGAGCGGCAGCGACGCCTGGTCGCCCTGCGCCTTGCGGGCGCTGAGCAGGATGTCCTTCAGCGAGCGGCCGCCGACGTACTCCATCACGATGTAGCCGGAGTCGCCGTGCCGCACGAAGTTGTAGATCTTGACGATGTTGGGGTGCTCGACCTCGGCGAGGAACGCGCGCTCGGCGGTGGCGGCGGCCAGCGAGTCGGCGTCGCCGGTGTCGAGCAGGCCCTTGAGGACGACCCATCGCTCGCTGACGTTGTGGTCGCGGGCCAGGTACACCCAGCCGAGCCCGCCGTGCGCGAGGCAGCCGAGCACCTCGTACTGCCCGCCGATCATTTCGCCGGGCCGCAGCTTCGGGGTGAACGAGAACGGGTGCCCGCAGTTGCGGCAGAAGCCCTCGGTCCGCCCCGGGCGCCCGCCCCGGCTGCGCCCGACCTTCTCGTCGCACTTGCTGCAGAAGCGCCGGTTCTCCGGCACCTCCGGATTCTCCATGATCGCCGAGGCGGGGTCGCGGGCCGGCACGGGCGGCACCTCGACGAGCCCGGCGCCGAGCATGCCGCGCCTGGCCGAGCCGCTGGAGCCCGTCCCCCGGGTGCCGCCGCGCGAGGCCGTCCGCCCGGACCCGACGCTGCCCGACCCGCTCGTCGGCGCGCTGCCGTACGACGCCCCCTGGCCGCTGCGCCCGCTCTGGCCGGACGAGCCCGGGCGGCATGCCCGCGGGCGGCGCGGGCGTCGCCGGGGTCGTCACCGGCGCCGGGCCGGGGGCGGCCGGAGCCGAGCCCGGGGGGCGCCCGTACGCGCCCGGATAGCCGGGCATCGCGGGCGCGGCGGGCCGCACCGGCGCCGCCGTCCGCGCGGGCTGCGGCGGACCGGCGGGCGACGGGCCGATGGGCGCCGGACCGGTGTGCGCCGGGTTGAACGCCGCAGCGGGACGGGACGCCGACTGGGGCGCGGATTGGGGCGCCGACTGAGGGGCGGACTGGGGCGGCGGCTGGGGCGCCGGGGGCGCCTGCTGGGGCGTCTGCTGCGGTGACGAGTTCGCCGCGGGCGGCGCGGCGGCGGGAGCCATGCCGCAGACGTCGCAGAATCCGTCCGCCTCCACCTCGCCCGTGCAGCCGGGCTGGGTGCATCGGTTCATCGCCGGGTCCCCGTCTCGCTCTCGCACGCCCTGATCGCTCGCTGGTACTCCGCCAGCACCGCGGTCGCCCTGCGCAGATCGCAGGGCGCCGTCCACAGCACCTCGCGCGCCTCCCCGTACAGCACGGTGAGCCGCTCGTCCTCGGCGAGGCCGAGCCGCGCCGCCTTCGCCCGGTACGCCTCCAGGCGCCCCCGGAGCTCGCCCCGCCGGTCGAGCAGCCCGGCACTGAGACGCAGGTCACCGCGCGCCCGTTCCAGCGCCTCCTCGGCGGCGTGCTCCAGTTCGGCGAAGCGCCCCGCCATCTCCACCCAGCGTCCGGCCTCGCGCAGCCGTTCGAGGGCGGCGAGCCGGTCCCGCAGCGCGGCGCCGAGGCCCCGCGCGGGATCCGGGAGGTTCGGGGAGTGGATCTTGTCGAGGGCGCTCGCGTGGGCGTCGTGGGCCTGCCGCTCCGTGTCCTCGACCTCCTCGACGCGGGCCGCGACCCGCGCCACGAGCTCCTCGTAGTCCTCGCGCATCCTGGCGACGCCGGCGAGCTCGTCGCCGAGCGAGGTCAGTATGGCGCAGACGCGGTCCAGCCGCGCGGTGTCGGCGCGGCCGTCCCTGACCAGCGACAGCGGGTCGGTGCGGACGAGCCGGCCGAGCGCGGTCAGCTCGCGGCCGACCCGGTCCAGCTCGGGATGCCGGGTGCCGTCCAGCGAGTGCGCCAGCCGGGCCGTCCTGCGCCAGCTCTCCTCGGCGTCCTCCAGCGGCTGGAGCAGCGCCGACCAGGCGGCGTCGGCGGCGGCGATCTCGCCCGCGACGAACTCGTAGGCGTCCGACATCATCGCGACGGCCTCGTCCAGCGTGATGCGGCGCTCCTGCGGGCCGAGCAGCGTCCGGTGCTCCAGCGGGATCTGCCCGTCGGGCAGCTCGACCGACGGGCCCGCCAGCAGGCCGGACAGCTCCGTCAGCGTGGCCGGGTCCGGCCGGGACGACCGTTCGCGCAGCTCACCGGCCGCGTCCAGGACGCGCTGGTAGGCGTCGAACAGCCGCCACAGCGTCGCCAGCCGGGCCTGCGCCGCGTCCCAGCGCCGCCACGTCTCGCCGGTGAGCCGGGCGCCCTTGAGCAGGCGGCCGCCGTCGTGGCGCTCCAGTTCGAGGAGGTTCGAGGCGATGCGGTCGCGCTCGTCCCGCAGCGTGCGCAGGGCATGGTCGACGCCTTCACGGCTCATGGGCGCGGCGGCCCCCGCCCCGCTCTGGTCCAACGTCTGCCCCGCGATCGTCTTCTCCGGTCCCCCCTGAGCATGCCCGCAGAGCCGGTCTGGGAGCACGGACCGGTCCACTATCGGACGTACGCTCTCATACAAGTGTGATCCGTGACACTAACCGAGACAAGGCGCTTTCCGTCGGGTCAGGTCCGCGTCGCGAGACCGCCGCTCTCCGCCGATCCTCACGTGCCCGTACCCTGTGCAGGGGGAACCTCGTTGTTCCTGGTGACGTTACGACAGATACGTCATTTAACGAGAGGAGTGGTGAGTCCGCGGTGTCGGACCCCAGTCATAGACCCGGTGCCCCATGCTGACCGCCGCACTGGGCGTTCTCGCGGTGATCGTCCTCACCGCCGCCACCGGATACTTCGTCGCCCAGGAGTTCGCCTACGTCGCCGCCGACCGCGCGACCCTGGAGCAGGCCGCCGAACGCGGCGACACCTCCGCCCGCAGGGCCCTCAAGGTCATCGGCCGGGTCTCGTTCATGCTGTCGGGCGCGCAGCTCGGCATCACGATGACGACCCTGGTCGTCGGCTTCATCGCCAAACCGGCCCTCGCCGAGCTGATCGAGCCGCTGCTGGGCCTGGTGGGAATCCCCGAGGGGGCCACGGGCGCGATCGCCCTCGCCACCGGCTTCGTCCTGGCGACGCTCATCCAGATGCTCCTCGGCGAGCTGTTCCCGAAGAACCTCGCCCTGGCCCGCGCCGAGCAGCTGGCCCGCGTGCTGGCCGCCTCCACGCTCGTCTACCTGACGGTCGCGGGGCCGCTCATCCGGCTGTTCGACCGCGCGGCGGAGCGGCTGCTGCGCGCCGTGGGCGTCGAGCCCGTCGAGGAGCTGCACAGCGGAGCGACGCTGGAGGAGCTCGGCGACATCATCGGCAAGTCGCACAGCGCCGGGCACCTGCCCGCCGACCTGTCCGGCCTGCTCGACCGCGCCCTGTCGTTCGGCGACCTCACGGCCGACGAGGTCATGGTGCCGCGCCCGCACGTCCGCGCGCTGCCGTCGACCGCGCCCCTCGCCGACCTGGTCGCGCTGATCCGCGAGACCGGCCACAGCGCGTACCCCGTCTACGGGCAGGAGGTCGACGACGTGGTCGGCGTCGCGGGCGTCCGCGAGGTCGCCGACGACGCGCTCGACCCGTCCACGCCGGTCGGGTCCGTCGCCCGGCCCGCGCTGCTGGTGCCCGGCAGCCAGCCGCTGTACGGCGTCATCGAGCACATGCGCGACTCCGGCGAGGAGTTCGCCTGCGTCGTGGACGAGTACGGCGGGCTCGCCGGGATTCTCACCTTCGAGGACGTCGCCGAGGAGCTCGTCGGGGAGATCGCCGACGAGACCGACGGCCCCGAGGACGCCCCGACGTCCGGGCCGGACGGGTCCTGGGTGGTCGACGCCGGCATGCGCATCGACGAGGTCGGCCGCCTCACCGGCCTCGACCTGCCCGAGGGCGACGCCTACGACACCCTCGGCGGGCTGGTCATGGCGGAGCTGCGCCGGCTGCCGAGCCCCGGCGACCGCCTCACCGTCGCACTGGACGGCGGCGCCGTCGAGCTGGAGGTCGTGAGCGTGGCCCGCCGGGTCGCCGAGAAGATCCTGATCCGCGCGGCGCGCCCCGCGGACGTCCCGTCCGGCGAGGAGGAGGTCGCGTGGACCCGCTGACCTCGCTGCTGGTCACCGTCGCGCTGCTGCTCGGCAACGGCTTCTTCGTCGCCGCCGAGTTCGCGCTGGTCGCGGCCAACCGCCCGCAGCTCGAACGCGCCGCCGCGAAGGGCAGCCGCCCCGCCGTGGCCGCCCTCGCGGGCGTCCGCGAGCTGTCGCTGATGCTCGCCGGCGCGCAGTTCGGCATCACGATGTGCTCGCTCGGCCTCGCCATCGTCACCGAGCCCGCGTTCGAGCACTTCCTCGAACCGCCGCTGCACGCGCTCGGCGTCCCCGAGGCGGGCTCCAAGGCGATCGCGCTCGGCTGCGCGCTCGCCGTCGTGACGTTCCTGCACATGGTCGTCGGCGAGATGGCCCCGAAGTCGTGGGCGATCGCGCACCCGGAGCGGTCGGCGATGATCCTCGCCCTGCCGTTCCGCGCGTTCGCGAAGGTGTCCCGCCCGATCCTGTCGGCGCTGAACGCGGTGACCAACGCGCTGCTGCGGCTCATCCGCGTCACGCCGAAGGACGAGCTGGACAGCCACACCGACCCGGCGCGGCTCAGCCACCTGGTCGGCGAGTCCCGCCGCCTCGGCCTCATCGGCCGCCGCGACCACGAGCTGCTGCACCGGGCGATCTCCGCGCGGGAGGCCACGGTCGGGCACCTCGTCGTGCCCGCCACGTCCGTCACCACGATCGACGCGGACGCGACCGCCGCGCAGATCCGCCGGACCGCCACGGCCAGCGGCCACAGCCGCCTGCTGGTCCGCGACCTGAACGGCGCGATGACGGGGATCGTCCACGTCCGGGCCGCCATCATCGAGCCGGGCGACGAGCGCCGCGCGGGCGAGCTGGCGCACCCCGCCCCCGTCCTCACGGCGAGAACGACCGTGCTGGACGCGGTCAGCCGCATGCGCCGCGGCCGCGCCCAGCTCGCCGTGGTCAACGACGACCGCGAGGAGTTCGCCGGAATCGTCACCCTGGACGACCTCCTGGCGGAGCTTCTGGCCACCAACCCGCACTGACGCAGGCCGCGTACCTGCGACAACGCCGCAGGTGTCGAGGTGCTGCAACGGGTTTTCCGGTCCATCATCGGAGGATGAGCGGACAGGGTCACGGCCATGGGCACGGTCACGGTCACGGGCACGGTCACGGTCACGGGCACTCGCGGAAAGGGCGCCTCGCCCACCTGGTGCGCCCGCACTCGCACGAGGCGGCCGACAAGGTGGACTCGGCCATGGAGGCGAGCGCCCAGGGCATGCGCGCCCTGTGGATCTCCCTGGCGGCCCTGGGCGCGACCACGGCGCTGCAAGCCGCCGTGGTCGCGTTCACCGGCTCGGTGGCGCTGCTGGGCGACACGCTCCACAACGCCGCCGACGCGCTGACGGCCGTCCCGCTGGGCGTCGCGTTCCTCCTCGGCCGCCGCCCGCCGTCCCGCCGGTACACCTACGGGTACGGGCGCGCCGAGGACCTGGCGGGCGTCGTCATCGTCCTGACCATCGCCGCGT
>NZ_JBEZJP010000153.1:0-16346 GCF_040653175.1 Actinomadura sp. NPDC048032 | reverse complement strand
GCCCGACGAGCAGGGCCGCGTCACCATTCCTCCGCCGCTGCGCAAGTACGCGGGCCTCACCCGCGACTGCACGGTCATCGGGGCCAACACGCGTCTGGAGATCTGGGACACCCAGGCCTGGGAGACCTACCTGGAGCAGGAGGAGCAAACCTTCTCCGACGTCTCGGAGGAGGTGTTGCCAGGGATTCTCTGAGATACGACTCGTCGGTCCGTTGACCGGCACTGGCCCACGTTCGGCCAGGTCTCCAGCCGCTCTCCAGTCAGCTGGCGCAGCTTCCCCGGTGCCAGACGGCGACCCCCCGCGGGCAACGCGGTGATCTTCCTCCAGGGCAGCGGATGGGGACCTGGCCGGGCGAGGCCGCCGCCGGGGGCGCGGGACGGTCCGGTCCGGCGATGCCACACAGTCCGCGAGCGAGGTGGCAGTACAGGGGGTGAAGCATGGACGGCGTGGAGAACGGAGCGGGGAACAGCGCAGGGAACCACGCGGCGCACGACCGGGGGCCCGAGAGCGGCCACATCCCGGTCATGCTCGACCGCGTTCTCGAACTTCTCGTCCCCGCGGCGCAGGCCGTCGCCGGCCGTGCTCCCGTGTACCTCGACGCCACGCTCGGCATGGGCGGCCACGCCGAGGCGATGCTGCGGGCCGTCCCGTCGCTGCGCCTGATCGGCCTCGACCGCGACACCACGGCGCTGGAGCGGTCCGCGCGCAGGCTCGCCCCGTTCGGCGACCGCGTGGCGCTGGAGCACGCCGTCTACGACGAGATCCCCTCCGTGCTGCGCCGGCTTCGCGTCCGGGCGGTCGACGCCGTCCTGTTCGACCTCGGCGTGTCCTCCCCGCAGCTCGACGAGGCCGACCGCGGCTTCGCCTACTCCTACGACGCCCCCCTCGACATGCGGATGGACCGCACCCAGAGCCTGACCGCGGCCGAGGTCGTCAACGGCTACCCGCCCGCCGAGCTCGCCCGCATCCTGCGCGAGTACGGCGAGGAGCGGTTCGCCCAGCGCATCGCCGCCGCGATCGTCAGGGAGCGCGAGCGCGCCCCGCTGGAGTCGACCCGGCGGCTCGCCGACCTGGTGCGCACCTCCATCCCCGCCGCCACCCGCCGCACCGGCGGGAACCCGGCCAAGCGCACCTTCCAGGCGCTGCGCATCGAGGTGAACGGTGAGCTCGACACCTGGCGCCGGGCGCTGCCCGCCGCCCTGGACGCGCTCCCGGTCGGCGGCCGGGTGGTCGTCCTGTCCTACCACTCGCTCGAAGACCGCATCACCAAGCAGGTCCTCGCCGCCCAGGCGGCCGACACGACCCCGCCGGAGCTGCCGGTCCCGCTGCCCGAGCACGAGCCGAGGTTCCGGCTCCTGACGCGCGGGGCCGAAGTGGCGTCCGACGAGGAGACCACGACCAATCCACGGGCCGGATCGGTGCGGATGCGCGCCGCGGAGCGCGTCCGGGAGGCGACATGACCACGACGAGCAGGCGGCCGCCGACCAAGGCGCCGAGGAAGCGGGCCCCGGAGCGGCCGGACGGAGCCGCCCCGGCGCCGGCCGCGCCGCCGAAGAGCCGGCCCGCGGGGACCGCTCCCGCCAAGCCGGCGCCCGCCAAGCCCGCCAAGCCGGCGAAGGCGGCGCCCGCCCCGGCGCGGACGAAGGCCTCGCCGGCCAAGAGCACGAAGGCGACGAAGGCCGCGAAGGCCGCGGGCGGCGCGACGGGAGGCACGACAGGGGCGACCGCGTCGCGACGCGGCGGCCAGAGCGCGCCGCGCGCCCCGTTCGTCCTTCTCATCGTCGGGCTGCTCGGCGGCGCGCTGGTCAGCCTGCTGCTGCTCAACACCGTCCTCGCCAAGGACGCCTTCACGCTGACGCGGCTGCAGCAGAGCAACAAGCAGCTCGAACAGCAGCGCCAGGCCTACGAGGAGGAGATCGCCCGGGAGGGGGCCCCGCAGCAGCTGTCGAAGAAGGCCGAGGGGCTCGGCATGAAGCCGGGCAAGGACCCGGCCTTCTTCTCCACCGAGCCCGGCCGCCCCGGCGGCACCATCCGCCCCGTCCCGCACTCGGCCGCGGCGTCGGCCGGCGCGGCGGGCGTCCTCGGCGTGCCCGGCACCGTGATCCCCGGCGACGGCGTCCCGCCCGCCGACGCCCGCACGAACGGCGCGGGCACGCGGAACGGGCAGGGCGCGGGCACGCGGAACGGTCACGGGAACGGCGCGGGAGCACGGAGCGGCACAGGAGCACAGACCGGGCACGGGGCGCCGTGAACGGGCGAGGGCACGGCGGGGAGCGGGTGGAACGGTGACGAAGGGCCCGGGACGCGGTACCGCTGGGCCGCCCTCCGGCCGCGGACGCGGCTCGGACGGGCGCGGCCCCCGCGGCGCGGCCGGGCGCGACGACAAGAGCGGCCCGGGCGCGGCGCGCGCGTCCGGGCGTCAGACGGGGAACACGCCGCGCCCGCCCGCGGGGCGGGCCGACGGCGCGGGACGGCCGGGCAGGAAGGGCGGCGGCGGCGCCCGCCGGCCCGCGCGCAGCGGCATGGTCCCCACCTCCCGCAAGGAGACCCCGGGCAAGGACACCCCCCGTAAAGACGCCCCGCGCAAGGACAGCGGACGTAAAGACGGCGCACGCAAGGAAGGCGCACGCAAGGACACCGCGGGCAAGGAGAAACCGGGCGGGCGGACGGGCGGCGCCGCGACGGCCGTCAAGCGCTCCGCGCGGAAGAAGGCGCCCGCCAGGGGCGCGGCGGCGGAGAGCCGAACGGCCCGCAACGCCCAGACCGCGCGGCCGAAGACGGACGGAGCGGGCCCCCGCGGCCCGCGCCCCGGCGGCGGATCCGGACGGCGCCCGCCGCCCGGCCGCCCCCCGCGGTCCCGGGTCCCCTTCCACCGCCGCGACCCGCTCAAGCGGCTCAACGTCGGGCTGCTCGTCGTCGCGTTCGTGCTGTCGCTGTTCGCCGGGCGGCTCGTCCAGCTCCAGACGATCGACTCGGGGCAGTACACCGAGCAGGCGATGCTGCAGCGGATGCGGGAGCTCAAGCTGCCCGCCGTCCGCGGCGACATCACCGACGCGCAGGGCAACCCGCTCGCCATGACGGTGGAGGCCCGCGCGATCTTCGCGGACCCCTCGCTCATCAAGCCGGAAAAGCGGCAGCCGATCGTCAACGCGCTGGCCCCGACGCTCGGGCTGAACCCCGCGACGCTGCTGAAGCAGATCAGCAAGCCCGAGACGCGGTTCGTGTACCTCGCGCACGGGGTCCGCCCCGACCAGGCGCGGCTGGTGAGCTCGTGGAACTTCCTCGGCATCGGCACTTTGCCGGAATACCGCCGGGAATACCCCAACGATTCGCTGGCCGCCAGCGTCATAGGTTTCGTGAACGACACGGGGAGCGGCGCCGCCGGCCTGGAGAGCTCGCTGAACGGCGTGCTCGCGGGCAAGGAGGGCTGGCAGCGGGTCGAGATCAGCCCCGAGGGCCAGCACATCCCCATGGGCGAGGACCAGAAGCGCCCGTCGGTGCCCGGCCGCGGTGTCCGCCTGACGCTGCAGCGCGACCTGCAGTTCAAGGCGCAGCAGGCGATCGAGCGGCAGGTCAGGGCGAGCAGGGCCAAGAGCGGCACCGTGATCGTCATGGACCCGCGCACCGGCCGTCTCCTCGCGATGGCGTCCGCGCCGGGGTTCGACCCGAACGACTACGCCGACTCCGACCGGTCCCGCTGGGGCAGCCCCCTGGTGCAGGAGGCCTACGAGCCGGGCAGCACCGGCAAGGTCGTCACCGCCGCGGCCGTCATGGAGCACGGCGGCGTCACCCCGCAGACGCCCTACACCGTCCCGGACAAGATCAAAAAGTACGACGTGGTGTTCCACGACTCGCATCCGCACCAGCCCGAGCGGCTGACGTTCGCCGGCGTGCTCGCCAAGTCGAGCAATGTCGGCACGATCATGGCGAGCGAGACCATCGACTCGCAGCGGCTCTACCAGACGCTGCGCGACTTCGGGTTCGGCCGCCGGACCGGCCTGCCGCTGCCCGGCGAGACGCAGGGCCTGCTGGAGCCGCCGGGCAAGTGGTCGGGCACCGACCGGTACCCGATCGCGTTCGGGCAGACGGTCTCGGTGAACGCGGTGCAGATGGCGAGCGTGTACTCGACGATCGCCAACGGCGGCGTCCGCGTCGCGCCGAACCTGATCGCGGGCACCGTCGGGGAGCACGACAGGTTCACCCCGGCGCCCGAACCGGAGCGCAGGCAGGTCATCAGCGCCAAGACGGCCCGGCAGATCAGCGACATGCTGGAGGGCGTCACGACGAAGGAGGGCACCGCCCCGAAGGCCCAGATCAAGGGCTACCGCGTCGCCGGCAAGACCGGCACCGCCGAGGCCGTCAACCCGCGCTGCGGCTGCTACGACGGCGGCGGCTACACCACCTCCTTCGCCGGGTTCGCGCCCGCGGACGACCCGCGCCTGGTGGTGCAGGTCGTCCTGCAGGATCCGAAGCGCGGGAGCCACTATGGTGGCGATGCGGCGGCACCGGTCTTCAAGGACGTGATGAGCTTCGCGCTTCAGTCCGAGAAGATCCCGCCGACGGGGAGCAGGCCGCCGATCATCGAGATCCGCGCCCGCGACTGATCGCAGCGAGTACCCTCCTCGCCTGTGAGTCCACCACCCGTGTCCGACCAGTCCCGTACCGTCCGCAACGAAAGAAACGCCATGCGTCCCACCACCAACCCGGCTCGTCCGCTGAGCGGACTCGCGGCGCTCCTCGGAATCGGATCGGACGAACAGGGCGGACAGGACGTATGGGACGCGGTGTCCGTCACGGGGATCACACATGACTCGCGCGCCGTGCTGCCGGGCGACGTCTACGCGGCGCTGCCCGGCGCCCGCGCGCACGGCGCCCAGTTCTCCGCCCAGGCCGCGGAGGCCGGCGCCGCGGCGATCCTCACCGACGCCGACGGGCACGACCGGGCCGCGGCGACGGGCCTCCCCGTCCTGGTGACGGGGGACGTCCGGGCGCGGCTCGGCGACGCGGCGGCGTGGGTGTACGGGGAGCCCGGGCGCGACATCACGCTCATCGGCGTGACCGGCACCAGCGGCAAGACCACCACGGTGTTCCTGGTGGAGGCGGGCCTGCGCGCCGCCGGGATCGAGACGGGCCTGGTCGGCGGCGTGGAGATCCGGGTGGGCGGCGACCGGGTGCCGAGCGCGCTCACCACGCCGGAGGCGACCGACCTGCACGCGCTGCTCGCGATGATGCGCGAGCGCGGCGTCGGCGCCGCCGCGATGGAGGTGTCCAGCCACGCGCTGGTGCAGGGCCGGGTCGGCGGCGCCCGCTACGAGGTCGCGGTGTTCACGAACCTGTCCCAGGACCACCTCGACTACCACCCGACCATGCAGGACTACTTCCTCGCGAAGGCGCGGCTGTTCACGCCCGAGTACTCGCGGGTCGGCGTGATCAACCTCGACGACCACTACGGCCGCGAGCTGCTGGAGATCGCCACGGTGCCGGCGACGACGTTCTCCCCGACCGGGGACCCGGCGGCGGACTGGCGGGCCGAGGACGTGCGCGTCGGCGCCGACGGCAGCGTGTTCCGCGTGGTCGGCCCCCTCGGCATCGAGGCCGACGGCGAGGTCCGCCTCGCCGGGCCGTTCAACGTCGCCAACGCCCTGGCCGCGATCGTCGCGCTGGTGGAGGCGGGCATCCCGCTGCAGGCGGCGGTCCGCGGGGTGGCGTCGCTGCCCGGCGTCCCCGGACGGCTGGAGCGGGTCGACGAGGGGCAGGACTTCGTGACCCTCGTCGACTACTCGCACAAGCCGGGGGCGGTCGAGGCCGTCCTGAACGCGCTGCGGCCCGTCACCGAGGGCGACCTCGCGGTGGTGATCGGCTGCGGCGGCGACCGCGACCGCGGCAAGCGGCCGCTCATGGGCGAGGCCGCCGCGCGGCTGGCCGACATGGCGTACCTCACCAACGACAACCCGAGGTCGGAAGATCCACTGGCCATCCTTGCCGCTATGGTCGAGGGCGGGCTCAAGGTGCCGCAGCCGGAGCGCGCGCACATCGTCGTGGAGCCCGACCGCGCCGCGGCGATCGACCTGGCCGTCGGCCGCGCCCGCCGCGGCGACGTGGTCGTCGTCGCGGGCAAGGGGCACGAGCAGGGCCAGAACGTGGCCGGCGAGGTACATCCGTTCGACGACCGCGAGGTCGTGCGCGCCGCGCTCCGGCGCCGTGCGGACGCGCTCCGGCGCCATGGACAAGGGACAAGAGGGGACGGGACGCAGGCGTGATCCCACTTCCGCTGTCGACGATCGCGGAGATCACGGGAGGGACCCGGCACGGGCCGCCGGACCCGGTGGTGGACGACCCGGTGGTGGACGGCCCCGTGGTGATCGACTCCCGCGCGGTGGAGCCCGGGGCGCTGTTCGCGGCGCTGAAGGGCGACCGCTCGGACGGGCACGACTTCGCGGCCGGGGCCCTCGCGGCCGGGGCGGCGGGCGTGCTCGCGCAGCGCCCGGTGGACGGGCCGTGCGTGGTCGTCGACGACGTCCAGGAGGCCCTCGGACGGCTCGCGAGGGGCGTCCTGGAGCGGCTGCCCGACGCGACCGTCGTCGCGGTCACCGGCTCGGCCGGCAAGACCTCCACCAAGGACCTCATCGGGCAGGTCCTCAGCGGCGCGGGCCCGACGGTCTACCCGCCCGGCTCGTTCAACAACGAGATCGGGCTGCCGCTCACCGTGCTGCGCGCCGACGCCGCCACCCGGCACCTCGTGCTGGAGATGGGGGCCCGGGGCATCGGCCACATCGCCTACCTCACCGGGATCGCGCGCCCGGACGTCGGCGTCGTGCTGAACGTCGGCACCGCGCACGTCGGGGAGTTCGGCAGCAGGGAGAACATCGCCCTGGCCAAGGGCGAGATCGTGGAGGCGGTCCCGCCGGGCGGCACCGCCGTCCTGAACGCCGACGACCCCCTGGTCAGCGCGATGGCGTCCCGGACGCGGGGCGAGGTCGTCATGTTCGGCCGCTCGCCGGGCGCCGCGGTCCGCGCCGAGGACGAGACCCTCGACGAGCAGGGCCGGGCGAGCTTCACCCTCGTGACGCCGGAGGGCGCGGCGCCGGTCGCGCTGCGCCTGCACGGCTCGCACGCCGTCCCGAACGCGCTGGCCGCGGCCGCGGCGGCGCGTGCGGCGGGGCTCGCGCCCGGAGCGGTCGCCGAGGCGCTGTCGGCGGCCGTGCCGGTCAGCCGGTGGCGGATGGAGGTCACCGAGCGGGCCGACGGGGTGACCGTGGTGAACGACGCCTACAACGCCAACCCCGACTCGACCCGCGCCGCGATCGACGTGCTCGTTCACCTGGCCCGCGGCCGCCGTGCCTACGCGGTCCTGGGCGAGATGGCCGAACTAGGTGACTCGTCCGTGGCGGAACATGCCAGGATCGGGCAGCATGTCGCGCGCAGTGGGATCGCCGGGTTCGTGGTGGTCGGTGCGAACGCGGCGGCGATGGCCGAAGGGGCCGGGCAGGTGGCGTCATGGACGGGAGAGTGCGTACAGGTGGATGACGTCGGCGCGGCGGTGACCGTGCTCAGGGAGCGGCTGGCGCCGCGGGACGTCGTGCTGGTGAAGGGCTCCCGCGTGGCCGGCCTGGAACGGGTGGCCGAGGCGATCCTCGCGGAGGACGGCCGATGACCAACATCATCATCGCCGCGGGGATCGCGCTGATCTTCGTCGGGGTCGGCACGCCGGTGTGGATCCGCATCGTCAACCGGCTCGGCTACGGCCAGATGATCCGCGACGAGGGCCCCGAGGCCCACCTGAACAAGCGCGGCACCCCCACGATGGGCGGGACGGTCTTCATCGTCGGCTCGCTCGTCGGCTACGCGGCCGCGCACCTGTTCACCGGGGAGGTCCCCACCATCTCGGGGATCCTGGTGCTGTTCCTGATGACGGGCCTCGGCCTCGTCGGGTTCGTGGACGACTACATCAAGGTGTTCAAGCAGCGCAGCCTCGGCCTGCGCAGCGGCGCCAAGATGATCGGCATCGTCCTCGTCGGCGTCGTGTTCGCGGTCGGATCGCTGAACTTCCCCAACGGCTACGACGTCACCCCCGCCGACCCCCACATCTCTTTCCTGCGCGACTTCGGCCCCTCGATCGGCCCGTACCTGTTCGTGGTGTGGGCGCTGCTGCTCATCGCGGCCATGTCCAACGGCGTGAACCTCACCGACGGTCTGGACGGCCTCGCGGCCGGCCCGGCGGGCATGGTGCTGGCCGCCTACGTCATCATCGGCAACTGGCAGCTGCGCAACAGCTGCGCCGCCAGCCTCGTCCCGAACTGCTACAGCGTCCGCGACCCCCTCGACCTCGCGGTGGTCGCCGCGGCCGTGCTCGGCGGCGTGTTCGGGTTCCTGTGGTGGAACGCCCCGCCCGCGAAGATCTTCATGGGCGACACCGGCTCGCTGGCCCTCGGCGGCGTGCTGGTCGGCCTGGCGATCCTCACCCGCACCCAGCTGCTGCTGGCCATCCTGTGCGGGCTGATCGTGATGATCACGCTGTCGGTGATCATCCAGGTCGGCGGGTTCAAGATGACCCGCAAACGCGTGTTCAAGATGGCACCGCTGCAGCACCACTTCGAGCTGTCGGGCTGGGCCGAGACCACGATCGTCGTGCGCTTCTGGCTGATGTCCGCGACGTTCGTGGCGATCGGCATCGGCCTCTTCTACCTCGAATGGATGCCGAAGAAGTGAACGAGCGCCCCTGGGAGGGCCGCCCCTGGGACGGCCAGAGCGTGTGCGTGGCCGGGCTCGGCGTGTCCGGCCGCGCCGCCGCCCGCGTCCTCGCCGCGCGCGGCGCCCGAGTCACCATCGTCGACGCCCGCGACGGGGAGGAGCAGCGCGGCCACGCCGCCGAGCTGGAGGCCCACGGGGTCGCGGTCCGGCTCGGCGACGGCGAGTCCCTCCCGGCGGGCGCCGACCTCGTCGTGACCTCGCCGGGCTGGCGCCCGGACGCGCCGCTGCTCGCCGCGGCCGCCGCGGCCGGCATCGAGATCATCGGCGAGGTGGAGCTGGCGTGGCGGCTCCGCCCCGAGGGCGCGGCGCCCTGGCTGGCCATCACCGGGACGGACGGCAAGACCACGGTCGTGCGGATGCTGGCGTGCATGCTCACCGCCGCCGGGCACAAGGCCATGGCCGTCGGAAACGTCGGCACTCCCATCGTGGAGGCCGTGAGCGAGCCCTACGACGTGCTGGCGGTGGAGCTCTCCAGCTACCAGCTGCACTGGTCCCGCTCCCTCGCCCCGTACGCGGCCACGGTGCTGAACGTCGCGCCCGACCACCTCGACTGGCACGGCTCCATGGACGCCTACGTCGGCGCCAAGGCCAAGATCTTCGCCCCGGGCTGCGTCGCCGTCTACAACGCCGACGACGACACCTCCGCGGCGCTCGCCGAACGCGCCGAGGGGGTGTCCCGGAGGATCGGCTTCACCCTCCAGGTGCCGCGGCCCGGGGAGCTCGGCGTCGTGGAGGAACTGCTGGTCGACCGGGCCTTCACCGACGACCCCGCGACCCAGGCCGCCGAACTCGCCGCGCTCGGCGACGTGCGGCCGTTCGCGCCGCACAACGTCGCCAACGCGCTCGCCGCCGCCGGGCTGGCCCGCGCGTTCGGCGCGCCGCCCGAGGCCGTCCGCGAGGGGCTGCGGGCGTTCGTCCCCGACCCGCACCGCATCCAGCACGTCGCCGACGTCGCGGGCGTCGCCTACGTCAACGACTCCAAGGCGACCCAGCCGCACGCCGCCGCCGCGTCCCTCGCCGCCTACGACAGCGTCGTATGGATCGCCGGCGGCCTCCTCAAGGGCCTGGACGTCGACGACCTGGTGCGCTCGTGCGCCGGCCGGCTGCGCGGCGCCGTGCTGATGGGGCGCGACCGGCACCGGATCGCCGAGGCGCTCGCGCGACACGCCCCGGATGTCCCCGTGGTGGACGTCCCCGACACCGACACTGGGGCGATGGACCGCGTCGTCGCCCACGCCTCCGGCCTCGCCCGGCCGGGGGACACCGTGCTGCTCGCGCCCGTCGGGGCCTCCTTCGACATGTTCGCCAACTACCCGGCCCGCGGGGACGCCTTCATCGCGGCGGTCGAGCGCCTCTCCCGGGACGCCCGGTAACGATGACCACCGCGGCCGGGGAGGACGGCGCCGCCCGGCGTCCGGGTCCACGGGAGCAGGTGGTCGCCGCCGTGGGGCTGCTCGACCGGCCCCTCACCTCCTACTACCTGGTGCTGGGCTGCTCGGTGATGCTGCTCGCGCTCGGCCTGACGATGGTGCTGTCGGCCTCCAGCGTGAAGCAGCTCCAGGCGACGGGTTCGGCGTACACGCTGTTCCAGAAGCAGGCCGTGTGGGTCGCGATCGGGCTGCCCGGCATGTGGGTGGCGTCCCGGCTGCCGGTGAAGACGTTCCGCGCGCTCGCCTACCCGCTGCTGCTGCTGTCGGTCGTCGCGCTGGCGCTGGTGCTGGTCCCCGGGCTCGGGCGCAGCGCGGGCGGCGCGACCCGCTGGGTCGACCTCGGCCCGGTGCAGATCCAGCCGTCCGAGCTGGCCAAGCTCGCCCTGGTGCTGTGGGGCGCCGACCTGCTGGCCCGCAAGGACCGGCTCGGCCAGCTCACCGAGTGGCGGCCGCTGCTGGTGCCGCTGATGCCGGGCGCCGGGGTGCTCGTCCTGCTGGTGATGCTGGGCAGCGACCTCGGCACCACGCTGGTGCTCCTCACGATCTTCCTGGCGCTGCTGTGGGTCGTCGGCGCCCCCGGCCGGCTGTTCGTCGGCATCGCGGGGCTCGTGTGCCTGCTCGTGTCGATCCTCATCATCGTCGAGCCGTACCGGATGCAGCGCCTCACCGGGTTCCTCGACCCGTCCGGCAACCAGCTCACCACCAACTACCAGGGCACGCAGGGGCTGTTCGCGGTCGCCTCGGGCGGCCTGTTCGGCACGGGCCTCGGCGAGGGCCGCGCCAAGTGGGACTACCTGCCGCACGCCGAGACCGACTTCATCTTCGCGATCGTGGGGGAGGAGTTCGGCCTCGTCGGGACGCTCGTCGTGCTCGGCCTGTTCGGGATGCTCACCTACGCGGGCCTGCGGATCGCCCGGCGCGTGAAGGACCCGTTCACCCGGCTCGCCGCCGCGGGGGCCACGGCGTGGCTGGTGGTCCAGGCGATCGTGAACATCGGCGCGGTCATCGGCGTCCTGCCCATCACGGGAATCCCCCTCCCGCTGGTGTCCTACGGGGGCTCGGCGCTCATCCCGACCCTGTTCGCGCTCGGCATGCTGCTCGCGTTCGCCAAGCGCGAGCCCGGCGCGCGGCAGGCACTCTCCGCACGGGGTCCCGGACCGGTCGTGAGGGCTCTAAGCTGGCTGGGTCTGGCACGGCGTTGAAATCCCCCCTTCGAACCACGCTGAGGAGTTGTCAACGGACATGAGGGTTGTCCTGGCCGGCGGCGGCACCGCCGGACACATCGAGCCCGCCCTGGCGCTCGCCGACGCGCTGCGCCGCAACGACCCGAACACCGGGGTCGTCTGTCTGGGGACCGAGCGGGGGCTGGAGACCCGTCTCGTCCCGCAGCGGGGCTACGAGCTCGCCCTGATCCCGCCGGTGCCGCTGCCGCGCACGCTCACCCCGCAGCTGCTGTCGGTGCCCGGCCGGCTGCGCGGGGCGATCAACGCGGCGGCCTCCGTCCTCGACCAGGCCCAGGCCGACATCCTCGTCGGCTTCGGCGGCTACGTCGCCACCCCGGGCTACCTCGCGGCGCGCAAGCGCAAGGTGCCGATCATCGTGCACGAGGCCAACCCGAAGCCCGGTTTGGCCAACAAGCTCGGCGCCCGCTTCACCGAGCACGTGGCGGTCTCGCACGCCGACTCGCCGCTGCCGAACGCCCGCTTCGTGGGGATCCCGCTGCGCCGCGAGATCGCGACGCTGGACCGGCTGGCGATGGGCGACAAGGCCCGCTCCTACTTCGGGCTGCTCCCCGACCTGCCCACGCTGCTGATCTTCGGCGGCTCGCAGGGCGCCCGCTCGCTGAACCAGGCCGCCGTGGCCTCCGCGCCGTACTTCCGGCAGGCGGGCATCCAGGTGCTCCACATCGTCGGGCCGAAGAACACCGAGGAGCCCGAGCCCGCGGCCGGCGGCCCGCAGTACGTCACGATCCCCTACTGCGACCGGATGGACCTCGCCTACGCCGCCGCCGACATGGCGATGTGCCGCGCGGGCGCGATGACCTGCGCCGAGCTGGCCGCGGTCGCGCTGCCGGCGGTGTACGTCCCGCTCCCCATCGGCAACGGCGAGCAGCGGCTGAACGCCGAGCCGATCGTCGCGGCGGGCGGCGGCATGCTGGTCGACAACGCCGAGCTGTCGCCGGACTGGATCGCCCGGCACCTGCTTCCGGTGCTGGCCGACCCGGCCCGCGTCGCGCACATGTCGGAGGCCGCCGGCCGGATGGGCCGCCGCGACGCCGACGTCGCGCTCGCCCAGATGGTCTACGAAGTGGTCCGCTCCGCGGGCGCCGCCCGATGAGCCTGATCGACCCGGGGGAGGCGGTGCCGGCGGCCGATCTCGGGCGGGTCCACTTCATCGCGATCGGGGGCGCCGGCATGTCCGGCATCGCCCGCATCATGCTGCGGCGCGGCATCGCCGTGTCCGGCAGCGACGCGCGCGACTCCGAGCTGCTCACCCAGCTCGGCGACCTCGGCGCCAAGGTGTTCGTCGGGCACGACGCCGCGCACGTGGGCGACGCCGACACCGTCGTGGTGTCCACGGCGATCCGCGACACCAACCCCGAGCTGGTCGCCGCACGCGCGCGCGGGCTTCGCGTCCTGCACCGCTCGGCCGCGCTCGCCTCGCTGATGGCGGACCGCCGGGCCGTCGCGGTCGCCGGCACGCACGGCAAGACCACCACCACCTCGATGCTGACGGTGGCGCTCCAGCACGCCGGCGCCGACCCGTCCTACTGCATCGGCGGGCAGCTCGTCACCACGGGCCTCGGCGCCGACGAGGGCACCGGCGAGGCGTTCGTCGCGGAGGCCGACGAGAGCGACGGCTCGTTCCTCATGTACACCCCGAACATCGCGGTCGTCACCAACGTCGAGGCCGACCACCTCGACAACTACGGCGGGTTCGAGAAGGTCAAGGAGAACTTCGCCCGCTTCGTCGACCGGATCGAGCCGGGCGGCACCCTCGTCGCCGGCGCCGACGACCCGGTCGCGATGGAGCTCGCCGAGCGGGCGCGGGCCCGCGGCCTGACGGTGCTGACCTACGGGCAGGCCGAAGGCGCCGACCTGCGCGTGACCGGGTTCACGCCGCGCGGCCTCGGCTCCCGCTTCGAGATCGAGGGCGACGGGGAGTTCACGCTGGCCGTGCCGGGGCGGCACAACGCGCTCAACGCCGCCGCCGTCGTCGCGGTCACGCGGTCCCTCGGCCTGGACGACGCGCCGGTGCGCGACGGCCTCGCCGCGTTCGGCGGGGCGATGCGGCGGCTGGAGCGCAAGGGCGAGGCGGGCGGCGTCGAGGTGTTCGACAGCTACGCCCACCACCCGACCGAGCTGACCGCCGACCTGGACGCCACCCGCGACTACCTGGGGGAGAAGGGCGAGGGGCCGGACGGGCGGGGCCGCATCGTCGCCGTGTTCCAGCCGCACCTGTACAGCCGCACCCGGTTCTTCGCCGCCGAGTTCGGCGCCGCGCTCGGCCTCGCCGACGTCGCGGTCGTCCTCGACGTCTACGGCGCCCGCGAGGACCCCGAGCCCGGCGTCACCGGCGCGCTGGTCGCCGACGCCGTCCCGCCGGGAACCGACACCGTCTACGCGCCCGAGCGGGACGAGGTGCCCGGCATCGCGGCGTCGCTCGCCCGCCCCGGCGACGTCGTCATCACGCTGGGCGCCGGTGACGTGACCCAGCTCGGCCCGCTCATCCTGGAACGGCTCGCCGGGGCGCAGGGCCCGTCGGGCCGATAGGCCTCGCCAGGAGATCGCGCTCGCCGAGGGGATTGGGCATGTCGGGGGGATCGGTTTTCCGGGGAGCGGGGCGTGACACGCCGTCGCGCGCGGGGTCGGCGGCCGGCGCGGGGATCACTGTCAGGCTTGGGGCATGACCGAGGCGCAGACGGGCCGCCGCGCGTCGCCGGAGCCGGAGCCGGAGCACGATCCGGAGACGGAGACCGCGGCGCCGGACGGGCGCGCCCGCGCGAACCGCTGGAAGGTGGTGTTCGTCACCCTCCTGGTGGTCGGCGCGCTCGGCGCGGTGTCCTGGGTCCTGCTCGGGTCGAGGCTGCTGGTGGTGCGGCACGTCGAGGTGACGGGCACCCGCCTCGCGTCCGCCGACCAGGTGGTGGCCTCCGCCGGGATCGATCTCGGCACGCCGATGGTGCGGCTCAGGACGGGCGCGGTCCGCGACCGCGTCGAGCGGCTGCGCGAGGTCGAGTCGGCGGCGATCGAGCGGCGCTGGCCGGGGACGGTCCGCATCGTCGTGCGGGAGCGCGAGCCGATCGCGGTGTTCCGCGACGGCGAGGGCTACCACCTGCTCGACCGGCACGGCGTGACCGTCGCCGACGAGGAGGCCCGCCCGGCGGGGCTTCCCGCGCTCACGGTCGCCTCGCCCGGGCCGTCCGACCGGGCGACCCTGGCGGCGCTCACGGTGCTGTCCGCGCTGCCCGAACGCCTCAGCGGCAAGCTCACCGAGGTGGAGGCGAGCGGTCCCGAGGAGGTGACCCTCTACATGGCGGGCGGCCAGACGGTGGTGTGGGGGGCCGCCGAACGGGCAGACGAGAAGATCAGGTTGCTGGACGCCGTGCGGCGGACGGCGGCGGGGCGCGCCGTCCGCACCGTCGATGTCAGCTCGCCGGAGGTCCTCAAGACGGAATGAGCCCGCTCGGGCGGCCGGGCCGGGGGACCTGCGAAGGCGGGCGGTCCGCGACACGCCGGTGGAGTTCGGGGGAGGTTAGTTGACCCTGGCGGTAAGGCCGCCCTACTGTCCGTATCAGTCCTCAGGTTGACATAACTGTAAGCCTCAAGTTGAGGGTGAGGGTTTACCCCCGCCAGCAGACGGCTTCACAGCGAGGCTTCACAAACCAGCTCGAACACCCAGCTCGGATACACAGAGCGAAACACAGCTCAAAGCACAGTCGGAATACAGGTCGGGAACACCGCGACGGCACGGTCGGCAGATCGGGCAGGGCGGTCGGAGAGAGCGGAAAGGCCCCTCGTCGTGGCAGCACCGCAGAATTACCTCGCGGTCATCAAGGTCGTCGGCATCGGCGGCGGCGGCGTCAACGCCGTCAACCGGATGATCGAAGAGGGACTCAAGGGCGTCGAGTTCATCGCGATCAACACGGACGCCCAGGCGCTGCTGATGAGTGACGCCGACGTGAAACTGGACGTGGGCCGCGAGCTCACCCGGGGCCTCGGCGCCGGGGCGAACCCCGACGTCGGCCGCAAGGCCGCCGAGGACCACCGGGAGGAGATCGAGGAGGTCCTCAAGGGCGCCGACATGGTGTTCGTCACCGCCGGCGAAGGCGGCGGCACCGGCACCGGCGGCGCGCCCGTGGTCGCCAACATCGCCCGCTCGCTCGGCGCGCTGACCATAGGCGTCGTCACCCGGCCCTTCAGCTTCGAGGGCAAGCGCCGCGCCATGCAGGCCGAGGCCGGCATCGAGACGCTGCGCGACGAGGTCGACACCCTCATCGTCATCCCGAACGACCGGCTGCTGTCGATCTCCGACCGGCAGGTCAGCGTGCTGGACGCCTTCAAGGCCGCCGACCAGGTGCTGCTGTCCGGTGTCCAGGGCATCACCGACCTGATCACCACCCCGGGCCTGATCAACCTCGACTTCGCCGACGTCAAGTCCGTGATGTCCGGCGCCGGCTCGGCGCTGATGGGCATCGGCTCGGCGCGCGGCGACGACCGCTCGGTCGCCGCCGCCGAGATGGCGATCTCCAGCCCGCTGCTGGAGGCCAGCATCGACGGCGCGCACGGCGTGCTGCTGTCCATCTCCGGCGGCTCCGACCTCGGGCTCTTCGAGATCAACGAGGCGGCGCAGCTGGTGTCCAACGCGGCGGCGCCCGATGCCAACATCATCTTCGGTGCGGTCATCGACGACGCGCTCGGCGACGAGGTCCGGGTCACGGTGATCGCGGCGGGTTTCGACGAGGGGCGTCCGGCCAAGCCGGTCCCTGAGCCGGAGAGCAAGCGGCTGCCCCCGCCCCCGCGTCCCGTCCCGCCGCCCGCGTCCCCGCCCGCGCCGGCCAACCCGATCCCCAGCCGCGCAAGCCCGAGGCGCCGGACGCCGACGCCACGCAGGCGTGGGGCCAGCAGCCCCCCGGCGGCCCGCAGTTCCCCGCCCTTCCCGAC
>NZ_JBEZJP010000152.1:0-16348 GCF_040653175.1 Actinomadura sp. NPDC048032 | reverse complement strand
AGGTTGGTGCCGGAGTAGCTGGTCGGCTGCGGGGTGCCCCGCTCCCAGCGGCCCGCGGTGGCGGTGTCGGTGCCGTTCGGGTTGGTCGTCCAGCCCGTCCCGGACTCGAAGTCGTCGGAGTAGACGGAGCCGGGCTGGCCCTGCCCGACGGTCAGCGTGTAGGTGGCCGTGCGGTCGACGGACGCGCCGTCGGCGAGCACGGTCAGCCGGTAGGTGCCGTCAGCGGTCCCGGCCGGGACGGTGACGGTCATCGTGGACGACTGCCCCGAGGTGATCGTGGACGGGGAGAACGTCGCGGTCGGGCCGGACGGGCTGCTCGTCGCCGACAGCGAGATCTGCTGGGCGGTGCCGCCCGTGGTCTGGGTGGCGACCGTGGCGGTCGCCGTCCCGCCCGCCTGGGCGCTGCCCGAGCCGGGGCTCAGCGTGACCGAGAAGTCGTTCTGCTGGGTGCCGCAGGCCGCCTCGCCGCTCTGCGCGGGAACGTTGACGGCGCTCCATGCGGCCTTCACCGCGTTGCACTCGGTGGCCGAGCCGGGGAACAGCTGCAGCGCCGCGTTGATCGTCTCGACGCGGGCGCGGGCGTGGCTCCAGCTCGTGACCTTGCGGTTCAGGCCGCCCATGAAGATCTGGCCGGCCTTCTGGATGCCGATGCCGGTGACGGTGGAGTTGTTGCAGGTGGGGCTGGTCGGGTTGCCGTTGGTCGGGTTCGAGCCCTCGGCGAGCAGGTAGAACCAGTGGTTCTGCGGGCCGGCCGCCGCGTGCACCTCGGTGCTGGGGATCGAGGACGAGTAGCAGTTCGGGTCGCCCAGCGCGGACGGGTTGTACATGTTGCGGATCGGGCCCTGGCCGACCAGGTCGACCTCCTCGCCGACCAGGTAGTCCGGCGGGTCGAGGGTGGCGGGCTCGTTCATGTAGTGCTCGGTCAGCGCGCCGAAGATGTCGCCGGCCGACTCGTTCATCCCGCCCTTCTCGTTCCCGTTGCCGCCGCTGTCGCCGCCGGGCGTGGTGGTGAAGACGGCGTGGCCGTTCTCGTGGCCGACGACGTCGACCGAGGTGGCCTGCTTGGTGCCGGCCTGGTTGTGGCCGAAGTTGGTGTAGCTGCCGTTCCAGTAGGCGTTGACGTCGCTCAGGCCGACGCGGAGCGGGAAGCCGCCGCCGCTGCCGTTGATGCCGTTGCGGCCGAGCCAGGAGCCCAGCATGTCCCATTCCTTCTGGACCGCGTAGAGCGCGTCGACGCAGGCGGTCTCCAGGTCCGTGCCGCTGCCGCTGCCCCAGGCGCTGTCGGTGCCGGTGTAGGCGGAGCCGTTCTGGCCGCCGCACCGGATGCCGGAGCGCTGCGGGTCGGTCATGGACGTGGCGGCGGTGCTGAGGTCCACGGTGCCGTGGTAGTAGCTGCGGTCGTCGGCCGCGTCCCGGACCTCGTCGTAGGTCTTGACGACCTTGCCGCTCTTGGCGTCGACGAACACGTGCAGCTTCGTCGGGGCCTTCTTCTGGGTGCCGCTGACGACGGTCTCGTAGACGAGCCGTCCCGCGCCTTCGGCGAGCACCGTCAGGCGGGGCGTGGAGGCGGTCTCGACCTTGGACACGCGAGCGCGCGAGGTCCTGGCGGCCTCAGCCGCGCCGACCGATGCCCTGGTCGACACGTCGAGCGTGCGGGTCTGGTCGACGGAGGTGCTCAGCACGCCGCCGCTCGCGTTGGTGGTGACGACGAAGTCGCCGCCGTAGACGGGCAGGCCGTCGTAGGTGCGCTCGTAGGCCACGTACTGGAGGCCGCGCAGGCCCGAGGTGACCCCGCGCCGGACGATCTTGTCCTTGGGGGCCTTCTTGAACGCGGCGGGCTTCGCCGCGACCAGGCGGTCGGCCGAGGCGGCGGCGACGGCGCGGGGGTCCGGCTTGGCCGGGGCGCCGGGGGCGGTGCGGGGTGTCGCACCTGAGGCGGGCGAGGACATCGCCACGGCGAGGCCGACGGACAACGCCGCCGCCCCGATCGCGGTCTGGTGTCGCACGGGGGTGCTCCTTCCACGTGCCGGGCGGGCGGAGGGGGTGGGCACGTGGAGGCCCTTGTAAGAGCGCTCCATGAACCGCCGCCCGCCCGGCGGGGGGTTTGGATGGGGGACTCATCCGGATGAGCTGACCCGAAGTGCACCCTGGTTGGAGAAAGGTGTCAATAAATCCATTTGGTTCTGGATTTTCAATCCTGCCGGGCGCCTCTCTGAAATCCATTGAATTCCGTGGCGGAGCAGCGCGAACGGGCCGGGCCGGGAGATCGGCCCGGCCCGTCGGGCAGGGAACCGTGAGGGCGGCGCGCGCGTTGAGACGCCGGCCGCCCGGCGGGGTCGGTCAGGGGGCGATGCGGCGGCAGAGCCAGGAGAGCGCCAGGGGGTAGCGGTAGTCGATGCCGCCGTGACCGGCGTCGAACAGCTCGAAGTGGATCGCGTCCTCGGCGACGCCGGCGTCGAGCAGCGCCCGGTGGAACGCCTGCGCGCCGATGTCGAGGTACCACTCGTCGCGCGTGCCGCCGTCGATCCAGATCGCCCGCTGCGAGCGCATCGCCTCGGCGTGCTCCGGCACCATCCGCACCGGGTCCCAGGCGAGCCAGCGCTCCCACACCCGCGGCCGGAGCACGCCGGTGACCGGGTCGAACGGCAGCTCGGGCGTGCCGTCCTCGCGCGCGGAGTAGCACGCGGCCATGCCGAGGATGTTGAGCAGCTCCATGTCCTCGGGCTTGGTGAACGAGGTGCGGCTCCTGAAGTCGTCCCACCAGCGCAGGATGTCGCCGTCGTACTTGCGCAGGTGCCGGACGCACTTGGGGAACTCGGTCAGGTAGCAGTACTCGAACAGGGCGTCGCCCGCGTGGGTCGCGAGCGCGCCGAACAGGTCGGGACGGAGCATCGGCGTGATCATCGCGCCGTAGCCGCCGCTGGACTTGCCGCTGATCGCCCG
Organism: Actinomadura sp. NPDC048032; assembly: GCF_040653175.1. Classification (NCBI taxonomy): domain Bacteria; kingdom Bacillati; phylum Actinomycetota; class Actinomycetes; order Streptosporangiales; family Thermomonosporaceae; genus Actinomadura; species Actinomadura sp. NPDC048032. The sequence goes on along the minus strand of NZ_JBEZJP010000152.1, from coordinate 13,405 downwards.
GTGCTCGGGCGCGTCGAGCGTCCGGTAGTGGCCGTCCACCCACGGGACGATCTCGTCGCAGATGTAGGAGTGGTAGCGGCCGGTGCCGGGGGAGTCGACGAACTGGCTGCCGCCGTGCGCCGTCCAGGCGTCCACGAACACGACGATCGCGGGCGGCGCCTCCCCGGAGGCGAACACCTCGTCGGCCGTCTCGGGGAAGGGCCGCCGGTAGGGCGTCCGGTTGCGCCAGATCCCGACATGGCCGGTGAAACCGGTGATCACGTAGACGCTGGGGTAGCGGCGGTCGGGTTCGTCGTCGTAGCCCGGCGGTACGTACACCAGCACCGGCCGCTCGTGCGGGTCGTCCAGCGGGTTGCCGCGCAGCAGCTCGCTGCTGACGACGTGGTCTTCGAGGCGGCCGGCGAGATCGGCGGACCACGGCTGCATTGCGTACTCCCTCGTCGCAAGCGGATGATCACCTTGACGCTAACCCATGGCCGGGACGGCGGGACGGGGCCGCCGCCGGGCGCGGGTGTCACAACGCGGCCGCGTTCTCCGTCCCTCTTGGGAAGGAAGGGGACAGATATGACCGACAATGCCGCACTGCTGCGGGAGCTGCACCGTCCGGGCGAGCCGCTGCTGCTGCCCAACGTGTGGGACGCGGGGAGCGCGAAGATCGTTCAGGAGGCCGGGTTCCCGGCCCTCGCCACCGCGAGCGCCGCCGTGTCCGCCATGCTCGGCTACCCCGACCACGAGGGGGCGCCCGTGGAGGAGATGCTCGCCGCCGCGGAGCGCGTGATCCGCGCGGCGACCGTCCCCGTCACCGTGGACGCCGAGGCCGGGTACGGGCTGCAGCCGGGGGAGCTGGTCGAGCGGCTGCTCGCCATCGGCGCGGCGGGCTGCAACCTGGAGGACACCTACGCCGGGGAGCTGGCCGAGCCGGAGGCGCAGGCGGAGTACATCGCGGCCGTCCGGGAGGCGGCCGGCGACGCGCTGGTGATCAACGCCCGCGCCGACACGTTCGTGGCGAAGCTCCCGGACCCGGTCGAGTCCGCGATCGCGCGGGGACGGCTGTACCTGGAGGCCGGGGCCGACTGCGTGTACCCGATCGCGGCGCCGCCGGACGCCGTCCCGGCCCTGGTCAAGGGCATCCCGGGCCCGGTCAACGCGAACAACTTCCCGGGCACCTCGCTCGCGGAGCTGGCGGAGATGGGCGTCGCGCGCGTCTCCTACGGCCCGATGCCCTACCTGCGCGCGCTGGACTCCCTGAAGGAGTTCGCGGGCCGCGTCCTGGCGATGGAGAACCCCTACGCCTGACCGGGCCACCCGCCGCACGGACGTTCGGTCTCGGCCTCCGTGCGGGCCGCGTGTGAGGGCGCTCTCTTCCCGAGCGCCTTGCAAGTGCGCACTTACGATGGCACAGTGAGACGAAATTCGACTCGTTGTATCAAACGTGGGCGCAGGCGCGAGCCCGTACGGAGGTGGGCCGGCATGACCGCGACCGTGGAGGAGACGCCGCCGAAGGTCGTCCTGGACTCGATCAGCGGGGTGGCCCTGGCCGCCGCCGCGTCCAACGTCGTCATGCAGCTCTCCCGCCTCCCCATCGGGCACGGCGTCGCGGAGAGCACGGTCGACAGCGGCCGCGTCGACAAGCACCCGGTCAAGCGGGCCCGCACCACGCTCAGCTACATCGCCGTCGCCATGCTCGGCACCGAGGCCGAGCGCGAGGCCATGCGCCGCGAGGTGAACCGCGCGCACCGGCACGTCCGCGCGAAGGAGCCCGTCGCCTACAACGCGTTCGACCGCGACCTCCAGCTGTGGGTCGCCGCGTGCCTCTACGTGGGCGTCGAGATGATCTACACGATGCTGTACGGGACGCCGTCGCGCGACCAGGCCGCCGACCTGTACCGGCACGGCGCCCGCTTCGGCACCACCCTCCAGGTCACCCCGGACATGTGGCCGCCGGACCGGGACGCCTTCGAGGACTACTGGCGGGCGGGCCTGGCGAAGATCGAGATGGACGACGTGACCCGCGCCTACCTGCGCGACCTCGCCGAGATGCGCTTCCTGCCCGCGCCCGTCCACCGGACGTTCGGACGGTTCCACCGCTTCCTGACGATGGGCTTCCTTCCCCAGCCCTTCCGCGACGAGCTCGGCTTCCCGTGGACGCCCCGCGACCAGGCGCGCTTCGACCGCTTCGTCCGCGTGCTGGCGGTGAGCAACCGGGCCCTGCCGCGCCCGGCCCGCGAGTTCCCCTTCAACCTCTACCTGCGCGACGTCCGCCGCCGCCTCAGGACCGGGCGCCCGATCGTCTGAGCCCCCGGCGCCCGGGTCAGCGGCGGGCCGTGATGCGACGCCCCGCCGGAGGACCGCCCGTCCGTCGAGGACGTCTCCATGCTGTGCGCCCTCGCCCGCGTCCCCTGACCCGCCTCGCTCAGGCGCGCGCCTTGGTCACGGCGGTGACGAGCTCCTCGACGTCCGCGAGTGTGGTGCGGTGGCTGATGACGCAGGCGCGCAGGGCGGCGCGCCCGTCCAGCCGGACGGGGCTGATCCACGCTCGCCCGCTCCCCACGACCGCGCGGGCGAGCGCGTCGTGGCGCTCCCACGTCCCGTCGGCCGGGTCGGCGAAGCACACGACGGGCAGCGGGGTGTCGTTGACGATCTCCCAGCCCGCGGCGGCGAGCCCCTCGCGCAGTGCGTCCGCCAGGCCGGCGTCGCCTTCGAGCTGCTCGGCGTAGCCCGCGCGGCCCGCGACGGCGAGGCTGAGGAACAGCTTGAGCCCCATGAACCGCCGCGACCACTGCTGGCTCGACGTGTAGGGGTCGACGGTGCCGTGGATCTCGTCCGGCATGTAGGACGTGGTGACCCGGAAGGTCTCCGCGAGGCCGCCGGCGTCCGTGCCGAGCAGCGCGCCCGCGCCCATCGGGACGCTCAGCCACTTGTGCGCGTCGAGCGTGATCGAGTCGGCGCGCTCGATGCCGTCCAGCGCGGGCCGCAGCCGGTCCGACAGGGCCGCGGCGCCTCCGTAGGCGGCGTCCACGTGCAGGCGGAGGCCGCGGTCCGCGCAGAGGTCGGCCAGGTCGTGCAGCGGGTCGATGGCCCCGGCGCCGGTGGTGCCGGCGGTCGCGACGACGAGGAACGGCAGGTCGCCGCGCGCGCGGTCGGCGGCGACCAGCTCGGCCAGCCGGGCGGCCTCCATCCGCAGCCCGGGCCCGGTCGGGACGAGGCGCACGGACTCCCGCCCGATCCCGGTCGCGTGCGCGATCTTCAGCCAGGCCAGGTGGCTCTCGGCCGACGCGTACAGGACCGGGCGGCCGGGGAGCGCCCGCAGCCCCTTCTCGCCGTACTCGGGCCAGGTCCTGGTCAGCGCCAGCAGCACGGCCGTCAGGTTCGCCTCCGCGCCTCCGCTCGTGAACGACCCGGCGACCCGCTCCGGCGGGTAGCCGAGCCGCCCGCCCAGGAACCGCAGCAGGTGCGCCTCCATCTCCGCGGCGGCGGGCGCGTGCGACCACGCGGCCAGCTGCGGGTTGAACGCCGCCGCGAGCGTCTCGCCGACCACGCCCATCAGCGTCGGCGTCGGGTTGAACAGCCCGAAGTACCGGGGATGCGTGGTGTGGACGGTGGTCGCCCGCAGCAGCTCCGCGACCCCGTCGACCGCCTCGCGGGGCGGGACGGGACGGGCGAAGTCGTACGCGCCGATCGCCGCGCGCAGCTCCGCCACGTCCACGGGGGCGCTCACGTCCCGTCCGGCGATCCGTTCGCGCTCGTCCCGCAGCAGGTCGACGACCTGCCGCCACACGCGCTCGGCCGCTTCGGGGGGCGGGTCGAAGGAGGCTCGTCCAGAGGGGAAGTCGTCCATGCGTCCGAGCCTGGCGCGCGCCGCCCTCCGCCCCAAGTGGCAGAAGTGACCATCACCGCTAAATTAGTGACATGCACACACTCGCCGTCGCGGTCACCGAAGGGGTGCCGATCTTCGAGCTGGCGATCCCGTGCGAGGTGTTCGGGTACGAGCGCCCGGGGCTCGCCGACTCCTGGTACGACTTCCGCCTCTGCGCCGCCCCCGGCACCCGCACCGCCGCCGGGTTCGCCCCGCAGACCGGGCACGGTCTCGACGCGCTCGCCGACGCCGACACCGTCGTGATCCCCGCCTGCGCGAGCGTCGTCGACGAGCAGCCGCCGGACCTGGTCGACGCGGTCCGCGCCGCGCACGGCAACGGCGCCCGCATCGTCTCGCTGTGCACGGGCGCGTTCGTCCTCGCCGCCGCGGGGCTCCTGGACGGGCGGCCCGCGACCACCCACTGGATGCACGCGGGCCAGCTGGCCGCCCGCCACCCGAAGGTGCTGGTGGACGCGTCCGTCCTCTACATCGACGACGGCGACGTCCTGACCAGCGCGGGCACCGCCGCCGGGCTCGACCTGTGCCTGCACGTCGTCCGCAACGACCACGGCGCCGCCGTGGCGAGCGCCCTGGCCAAGCGCCTGGTGATGCCCGCGCACCGTCCCGGCGGGCAGGCCCAGTACATCGACGCGGCCGTTCCCCCGGCGGACGCGGACGAGCTGGGCCCGCTCCTCGACTGGGCGCGCGAGCGGCTGCACGAGCCGCTCACCGTCGCCGCCCTGGCGCGCCGCGCCAACGTCACCACCCGCACGCTGATCCGCCGCTTCCACGCCGCGACCGGCACGACCCCCATGGCGTGGCTGCGCGGGATCCGCGTCGACCGCGCGCGCGAACTCCTGGAGACCACGTCCCTCCCGGTCGACCAGATCGCCGAGCGCTGCGGCCTCGGCAGCCCGGCCAACCTCCGCCACCACTTCACCCGGACGGTGGGCGTCCCGCCGACCGCCTACCGCCGCGCCTTCGCGCCCGCCCCCTGATCCGTCCCGCGCCGGGGCGTCATGGTTCGAGTGCTCCGACGATCGCGATCTCCACCGGGGAGGCGGCCGCCGGACGCTCGACGCGGAGGGGCCCGGCGGGGGACAGCTTGGGCTGCGCCATGAAGCGGGGGTGCTCGCCGAGGTGCGGCTGCCCGGCGTGGACGAGGAAGGGGTGGCACAGGTAGACGTCGCCCGCGCGCCCCGTGGCGAGGGCCGCGGGACGGTGGGCGCTCGCGGCGTCCGCGCGCCGGGCCAGTTCGCGCGCGTCCAGGCCGTCCTCGCCCTCGGGCGCCAGGACGCGGGCCGTGTCGCGGTGGGAGCCCGGGCGGAGGCGGGTGGGAGCGTCGTCCTCCCCGACGTCGGAGAACAGGAAGAACATCTGCAGGGCCCGGTCCTTCGACGCGATGTTCGCGCGCCAGGTCATGTAGTCGCCGGCGAGGGAGCCGGGGCCGGGGAAGCTGACGTCGACGTGCCAGCCGTCGACGACCGACGCCTCCGGGGAGGGGAAGCGGACGACGAAACCGCCGAGGCTCGTGCGCGGCGCCCAGCGTCCCGGCCCCACCAGGGCGTCGAAGGCGGCGTGCAGGCGCGGGGTGTTGGCGGCGGCGACGAAGGGCGGCTGCGCGTAGTCGGGGCGCGAGGCGATGGTCGGCCACGTGGACGGGTCGCCGGGGTCCGCGTCCAGGTCCCGCCATACGGCCTCGCGGCATTCGTCCGCGAGGGTGCGGGGGAACGCGGCCTCGACGCGGACGAAGCCGTCGGCGGCGAAGGCGGCCATCTGCGCGTCGGAGAGCATGAGCCCACGATGGCCGCCTCGGCGGCGTCGCCGCCAACGGTTATCCGGGATCAGAAGACCGGGGCGCCGTCGCGGACGAGCCTCCAGTTCCCGACGTGGAACGTGGCGGGGTCGATGGTCCCCGCGGCGGACGCGTACTCGACGATCGCCTCGCGGATCGCCACCTGCGCGTTGTAGACGACCGGTGCCGCGGCGACGTGGGGGAAGCCGCCGCCGCCCGACTGGCGGTAGTTGTTGACCGCGACGACGAACTTCTGGTCGTCGGCGACCGGCGCGCCCTCATAGGCCAGGCCGGTGATGCGCGAGCCCTCCGGCTTGGCGATGTCGACGTCGTAGGTGACGCCGGAGAACTGGTCGTAGTTGTAGTCGGGGCGGTTGTTCGCGTTCGTCCACGAGGCCGGGTCGACCGGGGCGCCGGGGTCGACCTGCTTGAAGTACCGCGCCGAGTACTCCAGGTACGCCTTGATCTGGGAGCCCGTCAGGATGCTCGCCAGCAGCGTGTTGTCGTAGATGTAGAGGCCCGCGATGTCGCGGATGGTGACCTTGCCGGCCGGGAAGGTCGCGGCGCGGCTGAACGGCGCGGCGATCGAGACGACCGGCAGCGACGCGTTCTCGGTGCCCGCGACCGCCTCCCTGACCTTCGCGGTCTGCACCTGGTGGACGTAGTCCAGGATCGCCGTGTCCTTCCAGCACGACTCCGCCGCCGACATCTCCTCGGTGGAGGTGGCGACCTCCTTGTTGACGTAGGCGACCACCGCGTCGTGCTGCTTCTTGACGAGGGTGACGAGCGCCGGGTCCTCCTCGACGGTGTTGCTGTTGACGGTCGTCGCGGACTTGCCGGTGACCGTCCAGCGGCCCCGCTCGTGGACGAGGGTGAGGTCGAAGACCGACAGGCGCTGGCCCCAGCACTTCGGCTCGCTCATCACGACCGTCCGGCCGGTGGCCTTGTTGGTGACGAACCGCTCGGGGATCTCCAGGTGCGCGTGCCCGAACAGGATCGCGTCGATGCCCGGGACCTGCTCGGCGACCAGGGCGGCGGCGTTCTCGACGGGCAGGGCGTCGCCGTAGGACGAGGTGCCGCTGTCGCCGGAGTGGGCGCTGACGACGACCACGTCGGCGCCCTTCGCGCGGATGACCGGAACCCAGCGCCGGGCCGTCTCCACGAGGTCCAGGAAGTCGAGCCTGCCGGAGACGTTGGCCTTGTCCCAGATCGCCACGCCCGGGTTGGTGAGGCCGAGCAGCCCGACGCGGATCGGCGGGTGCCCGGGGACCCGCATCGTCTTGATCATGTACGGCCGGTAGGCGGGGCGGCGGGTGCCCGCGTGGACGGCGTTGGCCGCGAGCACCGGCGCGTCCATCTGCTCGATCCACCGGTTCAGGAACGGGATGCCGTAGTTGAACTCGTGGTTCCCGAGGGCCACGGCGTCGTAGCCGACGGCGTTCATCTGCCGCGCCATCGGGTGGGTCGCGCCCGTCCTGGTGATCGGCTCGACGGAGGCGTAGTAGAAGCCGAGCGGGGTGCCCTGGAGGGTGTCGCCCGCGTCGAAGAGCAGGGTGCGCTCGCGGCCGCGGTCGGCGCGGATCTCGTTCACCAGGCTCGACACGCGCGCCAGCCCGACGACGTTGCCGCCGCTGTCGCTGTACTCGGCGTCCTTGTAGTAGTCCCAGTCGACGGCGTGGCTGTGCAGGTCGGACGTGCCCATGACGGTGATCGTCACGGACCGGCCGCCGGCCGCGGCCCGCGCGGAGCCGGGCCATCCGGCCAGGGCCAGCGCGCTCGCGGCGGTGAGACCGCCGAGGACCTGCCGGCGGCTGACGTCCGGCACGCGGCACGAGCACCAGCGGGGCTCGGGGGCCTGGGGACTGTGGCGGTCCGGATTCTGCATGGCGCTCTCGTTCCTTCGGCGGAGGGGACGGCAGAACGATAGAGGCGCAGCTCACGATCGCTTTCGGCGAGATCCTCCGATCCTTGGACGGGTTCGTTGGCAGTCCTTGTGCAAGGAACTCTGCGGGGCCGGCCGATCTCGTCCCGCGCGAACGCCCGGCCGGGCTGTGCCCGGCCGGGCGTTCCGTCGTATCGGGGGTACCTCGTCTGCTGGGACGCGTGTCCGAAACCCGGCCGTCCGCGTGGTGTGGCCTGCGTCACAGTGGCGATCGGATGTCCCAGTAGCTAACCGCTTGAACGGCTTTGTGGCCTTTAAGTCACTATTGCCGTGTTTAGCGTTTCGTGTTCCTCTATTTAAGGCAATGTCTGATTGCGGACCGCCGCCGCCCGTTTCCGCGCCGCCGTCCGCCCGCCCGCCGTCGAGCCGCCCACCGAATCGCCCAGCCACCGAGCCGCCAGCCATCGAGCCGCCCCACGCCACGCAGCGACAGCGGAGGTCCGGATGCGCAAGGAGACGCTGGAGAGCTTCGTCCTCGGGGACGTCCTCCGGTCACAGGCGCAGGTTCACCGAAGACAGACGTTCCTCAGATTCCGCGACGGGGAGATCAGCTACGGGGAGGTCGACGCCGCCGCCGACCGGCTGGCCCGCGCGTTCTCCACCGCCGGCGTCGCGCGCGGCGACCACGTCGGCGTGATGCTCCCCAACTGCGCCGACTTCGTCCACGTCATCTTCGCGCTGGCGCGGCTCGGCGCCGTCGCCGTGCCGATCAACATCGCCTACCGGGGCGAACTGCTGCGGCACGTCCTGGACGGCTCCGACTCCCGGTGGCTGATCGTCGACGGGCCCTACGCCGAGCGGCTCGTCGAGATCGCCGGCCGCCTGCCCCGGCTGGAACGGGTCGTCGTGCGGGGCGCCGCCGAGGCCGGGGTGCTGCTCGACCGACTCGGCAAGCCCGCGCGGGACATGTCCGCCCTCCCGGCCGGCGGGTCCGGGCCGGTGGAGGTGAAGGTCGGCTTCGGCGACATGCAGGCGATCATGTACACGTCAGGCACGACCGGGCCGTCCAAGGGCGCCATGGTCCCGCACGCGCTCGCGCTGACCTGCGCCTACGACTCGCTGGACTTCCTGGACCGCTGGGGCAAGACCGTCTACTGCCCGCTGCCGCTCTTCCACGCCGCCGCGCTGTGGGACGGCATGCTCTCGGCCCTGCTCGGCGGCGGCTCCATCGCGATCGTCGAGCGGTTCAGCGCGTCCAGATTCTGGGACGACGTGCGCCGCTTCGACGCGCAGGTGTGCATGAGCGTGTTCTCGATGATCCCGATCCTGCTGAACCGCCCGCCGACGTCCCGCGACCGCGACCACCGGCTGGAGACGTTCTACATGGGCAAGTCCAACCTGGACGAGCCCCTGCGGGAGCGGTTCGGCGTCCGGTCGGTGGAGACCTACACCAGCACCGAGGCGGGCATCGCGACCGGCAGCCCGTACGGGGAGTGGCGGCTCGGGTCGTGCGGGCAGGCGCACGAGGAGCGGTTCCAGGTGGCGGTCGTGGACGAGTGCGACCGGGAGGTCGGGCCGGGGGAGCCGGGCGAGCTGGTCCTGCGGCCGAAGCAGCCGTTCGTCCTCACCACCGGCTACTACGGCGACTGGGAGGCGACGACCCGCTGCTTCCGCAACATGTGGTTCCACACCGGGGACCGGGTGTGGCGCGACGACGACGGGTATTTCTACTTCCTCGACCGGATGAAGGACGCCATCCGCAGGCGGGGGGAGAACATCTCGGCCTTCGACCTGGAGACCGAGATCAACCGGCATCCGGCGGTGCTGGAGTGCGCCGCGATCGGCGTGCCCTCGGAACTGGAGGACGAGGACATCAAGGTGTCGGTCGTGGTGCAACCGGACACCGGGCTCGCCCCGGAGGAGCTGGTGGCCTACTGCGAGGAGCGGCTGCCGCGCTCGATGGTGCCGCGCTACGTCGAGTTCGTCGACGCGCTGCCGCGCACCCCGACCGACAAGGTCGCCAAGTACCGGCTGCGCGCGCAGGGCGACGGCGGGATCACCCCGACCACCTGGGACCGGGAGGCGAGCAACCCGTGAACTGGGACGACACACCGGAGCAGGCCGCCTTCCGCGAGGAGGTCCGGGCCTTCGTCAGGGAGCGGTTCCCCGCCTCGTACCGTCCGGCGGGGGACGAGGAGCAGAGCCTCGAACCCGAGGACGTCGCCGGCTACAACTGGCCGGTCGACCGGGTCGCCGACGATCCCGAGCGGCGCGAGGGGGCGCGGGCCTGGGCGGCGGCGCTGGCCGAGCGCGGCTGGATCGCGCCGCACTGGCCGCGGGAGTACGGCGGCGCGGGGCTGTCGGCGCTGGAGGAGTTCGTCCTGCACGAGGAGATGATGCGGGCCCGGGTGCCGACCGTGAACGGCATCGGCGCGTTCCTGCTCGGCCCGACCCTGCTGGTCCACGGCACCGACGAGCAGAAGGCCGCCCACCTGCCGCCGATCGCGGCGGGCGAGGCGACCTGGGCGCAGGGCTTCTCCGAGCCGGAGTCCGGCTCCGACCTGGCCTCGCTGCGCACCCGCGCCGTCCGCGACGGCGACGAGTACGTCGTCGACGGCCAGAAGGTGTGGACGTCCCTCGGCCAGTACGCCGACTGGCTGTTCGTGCTCGTCCGCACCGACCCGTCCGCCGAGCGCCCCCACCGCGGCATCACGTTCCTGCTGGTCGAGGCGGACGCGCCCGGGGTGACGATCCGCCCCATCACCGACATCCGCGGGGCGGCGCCGTTCTGCGAGATCTTCTTCGAGGGTGTCCGGGTCCCGGTCGCGAACCGCGTCGGCGAGGAGAACCGCGGCTGGTACGTGGCGATGTCCGCGCTCGGCTTCGAGCGGGCAGGGATCGGCGCCACCATCAAGTACGAGCACGCCCTCGCCGATCTGGTGGCCTGCCTGAGGTCGCCGGAGGGGCGGCGGTACGCCCGGGGCGGCCCCGCGCTGCGGCAGGAGATCGCGCGCCGGCGGACCGAGATCGCCGTCCTGTACAACCTGGCCCGCTACACCGTGTCGCGGCAGGCGGCGGGCGACGAGCCCGGCTTCGAGGCGTCCGTCAACCAGCTGTTCGGGGCCGAGCTGCACCAGCGGCTCGCGCGGACGGGCGCGCTGGCGTTCGGGCGGTCCGCCGCGCTGTGGGAGCGCGAGGGGGCGCCCCTGGACGCGGTGTTCACCCACATGCGCCGCGACTCGGTCGCGTCCACCTTCCTCGGCGGCACCACCGAGATCCAGCGCAACGTCATCGCCACCCGGGGCCTGAACCTGCCCCGCGGCTGACCACACACGGGAGGAGCGCACGCACATGCTCGACGAGAACGGCTACGAGACGATCGACCTGCGGATCGAGGAGCGGGTCGCCTGGCTGACGCTGAACCGGCCGGACAAGCTCAACGCGCTGACGCCCACCACGATGACGGAGCTGCGCGACATCTTCACCCGCGTGGACGACGACGAGGACGTCTGCGTCGTGGTGCTGCGCGGCGCGGGCGAGCGCGCGTTCTGCGCCGGCATGGACCTGTCCTGGTCGGAGAAGCTGACCCCGCGCGAGCGGATCGAGCAGGGCCGGCTCGGCGAGAAGACGTTCGCGATGATGGAGCGGCTGTCCGTCCCGGTGATCGCCGCCGTGCACGGGTACGCGGTCGGCGGCGGGCTGGAGCTGGCGCTCGCGGCCGACTTCATCATCGCCTCCGACGACGCCAAGATGGGGCTCGTCGAGATCACGCTGTCGGCGCGTCCCCCGTACCGCCCGAAGATGACCGAGGACGGCGACCCCGACCAGCCCGAGTTCGGCGGCTCGGCGCCCGGCTGGGGCGGCGTGAAGCGGCTGCCGGAGCGGATCGGCAAGGCCCGCGCCAAGGAGCTGCTGTTCACCGGCGCCCGCATCGGCGCCGACCGGGCGCTTCGGCTCGGCCTGGTCAACGACGTCTACCCGGCGGCGGAGTTCGACAGGCGGATCGGTGAGCTGGCCGAGCGGATCGCGGCGATGAACCGCTACAACCTGCGGCTCGTCAAGGAACTCGTCACCTACGGCTACGACTGGATCGAGCCCCACCCGAGCTAGGAGGACCCGTGCAGATCTACCGCATCGATCACGTCGCGCAGGTGACCCCCGACCTCGACCAGCAGGTCGCCCTGCTGGAGGGGCTGTTCGGGTTCCGGCGCGTCCGGAGCTGGGACAACCCGGCCGAGGGCGTGCGCGGCGCCCGGCTGGAGATCCCCGGGAGCCGCGGGCAGGCGTGGGAGGTCGTCGCGCCCGCCGGCGACGAGTCGTCCCTGCAGACCTGGCTGGACGAGCACAAGGGGCGCCCGGGCCTGCACCACGTCGGCGCGGAGGTGCCCGACCTGGAAGCCGTCCGCGCGGAACTCGAAGTGCGCGGCATCAAGCCGACCGACTGGGCATGGGGACGCTGGCTGGAGGCGTCGCTGAGCCCGCCCGAGCACGGCACCGGCGTGCTGTGGCGGCTCCGCGGACCCGGCAGCCTCGACATGTGCGGCGACACCGCCGGCCCGGCCCCCGAGCCGCCCGGGCCGTCCGGGGCGGACGGCCCGTCGCTCGGCGTCGTGGCGCTCGACCACATCTGCCAGGCGTTCCACGACCGGGACGTCCTCGCCCGCTGGTACCGCGACCTCGCCGGGTTCGTGCAGGTCTGGCGGACGGCGGACGCGGAGCACCCCGACATGGCCGACCTCGTCCTGAACATCCCCGGCTCGACGATCTGCTGGGAAGTGATCATGCCGCGCGGGGAGGACTCGTTCATCGACCGCTTCCTGGAGCGCGGCGGCCCGGGCGCCCACCACGTTACCTTCGAGGTGGCCGACTGGGACGCGGCCCTGGCGGCCTGCGAGCACCACGACGTCCCCACCTTCGACGACGAGGAGGGCGTCACCGACGGCGCCGCCTGGAGGCACACGTTCGTCCACCCGAAGCACACCGGCGGCATCCTCGTCCAGCTGTTCTGGGAGGAGCGGCCGGGCGTGTGGGTCCGCTCGGACAAGGTGCCGCCGCCATGGACCTGAGCCTGACCGAGGACCAGGAGCTGATCGCCGCCACGGCCCGCGAACTCCTGGAGTCCAAGGCCGCCACGGCGGGCGCGCGGGCCCTCGGCGGCGACCCGTCCGGCCACTCGGCGCCGCTCTGGAAGGAGATGGTCGAGCTCGGCTGGACGGGCCTGGCCTTCCCCGAGGAGCACGGCGGCGTGGGCGGCGACTTCCTGGACGTCTGCCTGCTGTTCGAGCAACTGGGGTACGCGCAGGTCCCGAGCCCGCTGCTGGCCTCGGTCGCGTGCTGCGGCATGCCGGTCGCGCGGTTCGGGACGTCGGCCCAGAAGGAGCGCTGGCTGAACGCCATCTCGGTCGGCCAGATCGTGACCGCCGCACCGCTCCCGTGGGACCGCCCAGGTGAAGGCCCGATCGCGTCGCGCTCCGACTCCGGCTACGTTCTGGACGGCACGGCCACGTTCGTGCCGTTCGCCGCGTCCGCCGAGCACATCCTGGTGGTGGCGCGACTGGACGGCGAGCCGCGCGCCTTCTGGGTGGACACCGCGGACGTCACCCTGAAACCGCTCGGGACGATCGGTCACGACCGTCCCTGCCACGCCGAGCTGGAGGCCCTCTGGGTCCCCGGCGAAGCCGCCCTGGGCGCGGACGCGGCCACCGCGATCTCGCTGTTCGGGGCAGCCGCCACCTGCGCGGAGATGGTGGGCGCGGCCCAACGCGTCCTCGACATGACGGTCCAGTACGCCACGGAGCGGGAGCAGTTCGGCCGCGCGGTCGGCTCGTTCCAGGCCGTCCAGCACCACTGCGCGAACATGGCCATCGACGTC
>NZ_JBEZJP010000151.1:0-16440 GCF_040653175.1 Actinomadura sp. NPDC048032 | reverse complement strand
CGGACGGCCGGCGTCTCGCCGCCGCGGAGGCGCCCGCTCGGCGGGAAAGGTAATGAGCGTGGGCGATGTCGTTACCGGTAGAGGGCACTTTTCTTGCAGGTCTGGGGAGTGGTTGTGGCGTTTAGTTTGAAATGGCGGGTATTTCCATCTGGCACACTGGGGGCGTGACGGCCACTGATCCGCTGATCCGGCTCGGGCGTCCAGGAGATGCGTCCGCTTTGGCGGAATTGCAGCACCTTCTGGACGGCGAGACGGAATTCATGCTTCTGGAACCCGGCGAGCGGGAGCCGGACCTCGACCCGCTGAAGCTGCGCCTCGCCGCCCGCGCCGAGGGCCGCGACCCGTCGTACCTGGTCGTGGCGCTGGAGGGGCCCGCGGCGGTGGGCTACGTCGACGTGTCGGTGCTCCCCTTCGCCAGGGCCCGCCGCACCGGCTACGTGGTCGCCGGCGTGCGCTCCGGCCACGGCGGGCGGGGGCTGGGCAAGGCCCTGATGGGGGCGGCACTGCGGGAGGCGCGGACGCGCGGGATGCGACGTCTGGAACTCACCGTGATGGAGCACAATCGCCGCGCTCTTTCGCTTTATCTGAATTGCGGTTTCCAGGTGGAGGGGCTCCGGCGGGCCGCGCTGGAGGCCCAGGGGCACCGGATCAACGAGTACTACATGGGCCTGCTGCTGGACTGAACCAGGCAGTGCCGCCCCCTGCCTCACCCACCGCGCCGGGGGCCGGCGGTGCGCCGGCCCCCGGGGCGGGTCACCAGGTGGTGGGCTTGGTCGGGCTGTGGAGCCAGGCCTTGAAGAAGGCGTCCAGGTCCTGGCCGGAGACCTTCTCCGCCAGAGCCTCGAACTCCCCGGTACCGGCGTTGCCGTACCGCTTGCCGGCCACCCAGGTGCGGACGAGGCGCAGGAACGGACCGTCACCGATCTTGTGGCGGAGGGCCTGCAGCGTCATCGCGCCGCGGAAGTAGATCGCGCGGTGGAACAGCTGGTCGCGGGTCGGGTCGGCGATCACGAGATCCCAGAACGGGGGCCGGTCCGGCTGGATCGGCGGCGGGTTGTCGTAGGACTGCTGGAACGACAGCTGCGCGGGCTGGCCTCCGTGCTTCTCCGCCCAGTACCACTCGACCCACTTGGCGAAGCCCTCGTTCAGCCAGACGTCCTTCCAGTCGTGCACCGAGACGCTGTCGCCGAACCACTGGTGGCCGATCTCGTGCGCCACGCCCCGCTCTACGGGCGGGCTCTGGTAGGTGGGGCGCGTCTGGGTCTCCAGCGCGTTCTCCAGGTTGAGCGGCGGGACGTTGTCGTTCTCGACGATGGAGCCGGTGCTGGTGAACGGGTAGTCGCCGAAGTAGCCGGCCAGCTCGTCCGTCACCCGCGTGGTGTGGCGCGGCGTGCTGAGCGCGTCGGGGTCGGAGGCGATCTCCGGGTCGACCGCGTCGAGCTGCGGGACGCCCTTGGGGGTGGTCGTCGTGGAGACGTCGAACCGTCCGATCGAGTTGGCCACCAGGTACGTCGCCGTCGGCCGGTCCTCCCGCCACAGGAAGGTGTCCTCGCCGTGGGCGCTCCACTGCCGGACGAGCCGTCCGTTGCCGATCGCCTTGAGGCCGTGGGGGACGGTCGTCTCCAGCGTGACCAGCGCCTTGTCGCGCGGGTGGTCGTTGGACGGGAACCAGGTGGACGCGCCGTCGGGCTCGCTCATGACCGTCGCGCCGTCCCTGGTCGGCAGGAAACCGTACGGGAGGCCGAAGACGACCGGGCCGCTGAGGACCTGCGGCACGCCGTCGTAGCGGACGGTCACGGTGAACGCGCTGTGCCTCCGCAGGCCGCGGGGCGGGGTGATCTCCAGCTCCCGCTCCCCGGTGCGGTCGAACGACGCCGCGCGGCCGTTCACCCGTACCGACCGCACGTTCATCTTGTGGAAGTCGAGGTTGAACCGGGACAGGTTCTGGGTGGCGGTCGCCTTGACGGTGGTCGTGCCGGTGAGCTCGTCGGTGCCCGGGTCGTAGGCGGTCTTGATGTAGTAGTGCGTGACGTCGTATCCGCCGTTGCCGAGATCGGGGAAGTAGGGGTCGCCCATGCCGGGGGCTCCGGGCTCGTACCGGACGTCGGCGGCCGCGGCGGGCGCGAGAAGCGCGAGCGTCGCGGCGCCTGCCGCCGTGACCGCCAGCGGGAGGCGGCCGGCGGATCTGAGAGTCGCCATCGAGTCCCTCTCCGTCGAAGTCGGACGATCGCCTCAGCGGCGACCGAGACATGATCGATAACGTGCCCGCCGGAGAAGTCGATCAAGCCTGACAAAACGATCTTGTCGCGCGAAGCGGGCTCCCGACCTCACCTCCACCTGCGCCGCCACGGGCAGCGCGGGGCGGCAGCAGGTGAAGATCCTTCGAGTCGTACGGGGCCTTCCACCTCCTGGACGATCGGCGGGCGGCCGGATGCGACACCTCGCGGCGACCGCCGGGTCAGGGCTTGCGGGCCAGGCCGCAGGCGGCGTCCACCGGCTCCGGCACGCCGAACGGCGTCGCCTCGGGCCGCCAGCGGGACGTGGAGACGACGCCCGGCTCCAGCAGTTCGAGGCCGGTGAAGAACTCGGCGATCTGCTCGGGCGTGCGGACGAGATAGGGCGCCGAGCCCTGTTCGACGGCGATCCGCACGGCCTCTTCGCGGCCCTTCCGGTCGACGACGCCGGTGCCGTCGTTGAACGCCGCGAAACTTCCCGGGACGAGCGCGTCGAGGAGCCGCCGCACGATGGCGTGCGCCTCGCCGTCGTCGACGACGTTGCCCATGATCCCGAACATGATGAGGCCGACCGGACGACCGAAGTCGAGGGTGCGGGCGGCCTCGTCCAGGATCCGGCCGGGGTCGCGGACGTCGCACTGGACATAGTCCGTCCTGCCTTCGGGGCGCCCGGTCAGCAGCGCCCGCGCGTGGAGCAGGACCAGCGGGTCGTTGTCGACGTACACGACGCGCGACTCGGGCGCGACGCGCTGGGCGACCTCGTGGGTGTTGTCGTGCGTGGGAAGCCCCGTCCCGATGTCGAGGAACTGCCGGACGCCCTCCCGCTCGGCGAGGTGGCGGACCATGCGGCCGAGCGTCGCGCGGGAGTGGCGGGCGACGTCGCCGACGCTGGGGAACGCCGCCGCGACCTGCTCGCCGACCTGCCGGTCGATCTCGTAGAAGTCCTTGCCGCCGAGCCAGTAGTTCCACATGCGCGCGGGATGGGGGCGGGAGGTGTCGATCTCGGGCGGTAACCGTGCGGACATGGCGCTCATCGTCGCCGCGCGGGCACCGCCACGCAAGGCAGAATCGGAAGGTGGCGAAAAGATGTCCGTGCGGGGTCGGCTCCCGGTATCGGGACTGTTGCGGGCCCTTGCACCGGGGTGAGGAAATGGCTGAGACGGCCGTCCGGTTGATGCGGTCGCGGTTCAGCGCGTTCGCGGTGGAGGACGAGGCGTACCTGCTCGCGACCTGGCATCCGGCGACCCGTCCGGAGCGGATCGGGTTCGAGGACGGCACGCGCTGGACGCGGCTGGAGGTCGTCCGCACCGAGGGCGGCGGCCCGGACGACGACAAGGGCCTCGTGGAGTTCCGTGCCCATTACCTGACGGGAACGGAACCCGGTGAAATGCACGAGGTCAGCCGGTTCGTGCGGCACGACGGCAGATGGGTCTACGTCCGGGGCAAAGTGAGCTGACATTCCATCCCACGGGCGAGCGGTATCGCCCGTACGGGGGAAGGATGACCTGGGCGGGCGCTGAGAACGTGTGGATGCGGACGATGGACGCCCGCGGAAAAGGGGAATCCACATGTCACGGAAAAGGCGTGCCGCGGTCGCCGGAATGGCCGTTCTCTGCGCGGCCGGCGCGGTCGGCACCGGCAGCGCGATGGCGCAGGACAAGGGACCGGTCCCGAAGGAGGCCCACGTCACCGGGGACGCGTGGCTGAACTACCCGGGCGACTCCGAGTACCCGTACCGGAGGTTCATCGTCGACGCGCACGGCGGCCCGTGGAAGTTCGTCAACGGCAAGATGATCATGGGTGCGGCGCGCGGCACGGTGAAGTTCGACCACTACGCGCCGGACGTGCCCGGCGGACCGTCGAAGCACCACTGGGGCTGGATCAAGGTCGACTACGTGATGGCGACCGGGCCGATCGCGGTCGTGTCCGGAATCCGGCAGGACGACGAGCACGGCATTCCACCGAACCAGAAGCGCGCGAACCTGACGTTCTACCAGTCGCCGCGCGGCCACAAGTTCGACCGAATGGGCTTCTCCTGGGGCGTCGTCTATCCGCAGTGCCAGCAGATGGGTGTCGGGCCGGCGCCGTTCAGCACCAACAGTTCCGGTCCTTTCGGAAAATGGCTGAAGGGGTACACGGTGAAGGACGCGCCCCTGAAGCTCCCGACCGGCGACTTCCAGCCGCCGGACAACCCCGCCGACTGCTCCTTCGCCGACAGCTAGCCCACCCGCCGACGCGACGGAAGCCGTTTTACTCCGCGCCTCGACGACGACCAGTCGGGGGCCGAGGCGCGGAGGGCGAACGACCTGGACAACCTCCACCCGTCCGGCGTCCGACGCCACACCGCTGCGCACCCACGCGATCGTGGTCGAGACGCCAGAAAACACCGTTTCGCAAGCCGACCGCCGCCAGCCGCCGCCGGGCGCGGCTGGGCCCCGCTGGGCGCGGCTGGGCGCGGCTGGGCGCGGCTGGGCGCGGCTGGGCGCGGCTGGGCGCGGCTGGGCGCGGCTATCGTGTCCTGAGCCGCCGTCCGCAGCGGGCCAGCAGCACCAGCAGCAGGACGGGCGCGACGAGCGCGGCGGCGCGCAGGGTGGTGAGGTCGGCGAGCGCCCCGAGCACGAGCGGGGCGACGCCGATCGCCACCCCGGACGCGAGCGCGCACCGCGCCGCGGCCCG
Source organism: Actinomadura sp. NPDC048032 (assembly GCF_040653175.1). Taxonomy (NCBI): domain Bacteria; kingdom Bacillati; phylum Actinomycetota; class Actinomycetes; order Streptosporangiales; family Thermomonosporaceae; genus Actinomadura; species Actinomadura sp. NPDC048032. The sequence continues at coordinate 11,530 of NZ_JBEZJP010000151.1, read as the reverse complement.
CGCCGGATCGGACGGCCGCGCGGCGAGGGCCTGGCCGAGGATCACCGGGTACAGCAACGCCACCCCGAGCCCGGTCACCACGAGCCCGGCGACGGCGACCGGCGCGGGCGACGCCCACAGCACCGCGAACCCGCCGAGCCCGACACCCGCCGCGAGGGCGAGCAACCGGTCCGGCCGTCCTCCGCGCCGCACGACCGGCCCCGCGGCGGCCCGTCCGGCGGCCATCCCGAGGACGAACCCCGCCGACAACGTGGCCGCGCTCCCCGCCCCCAGCCCCTTGACGCTCCCGAGGAAGTCCGCCGCCCAGAAGACCATGCAGAACTCCACCCCCACCGCGAGCACAAGATCGACCCACCGTCCCCAGAACCCGACCCCGCCCCTCCCACGGCGAACGGACCGACCCCCTTCTCCGCCAGCACCCTCCCCAGCAGAAGCCTCAGCGCCTACACCAAGGCAGGAAACCCGCCCACCACCCGCACCACCCGCCGCCGACTCCTCACCGGACAAGTCCCGATCAGCCGTCCCCGTGCCGGAAGGCTCAGCACCTGCCGCGCCCACGCAGGAAGCCCGGACACCGGCCGCAGCCCCCGCCGCCGACTCCTCGTCGAACGACCCACGATCGACAGAAGCGCCAGAAGGCTCGGTACCTGCCGCGCCAACACAGGAAGGCCGCACACCGGCCACGGCACCCGCCGCTGACTCCTCACCGGAGGATTCCCGAGCGGCAGAGGCGCCCAAAGGCTCAGCATCTGCCGCGCCGAGGCAGGTTGGCCGGGCTTCGGTTGCGGTACCTGCCGTTGGCTCGTTCCCGGGCGACTCATGGTCCGCTGGCGCAGCGTTGGGGGGCTTGGTGCTGGGCGGGTCGGTGGGCGCGGGGGTGGCGTGGGCCGGTGCGGGCTCGGTGGGGACGTTGATCGGGGGGCGGGGTGGACGGGTGAGGAGAAGGAGGATGGCGGCGGCCAGGAGGGGCGGGGCGGCGAAGGCGGGGCGCCAGCCGAGGCCATGGGCCAGGGCGGCGCCGATGAGGATCGGGGACAGGACGGACGCGGCGCTGGAGACGGCGTTGGCCTCGCCGATTTGGATCGTTCCATCGCCGTGCTGGGCGGCGCGCAGGGCCGCCGGGACGAGTTGGACGAGGCCCGCTCCGCCGAGGCCGAGGACCAGGGCGCCGGAGGCCGTTCCGAGTCGTTCGCCGGACGCGGCCAGGAGGGCGGCGCCGCCGACGAGGGCGGTCAGGGACGCCGGGATCGCGTACCGCCCGAGCCGTGCGGCCAGGCGGTGCCCGACCAGCCCGACGATCACCAGACCGAGAGCGAAGGCGGACGGGTAGAGGGCGGCCTCGGCGCGGGGCAGGCCGCGCTCCTCCCGCAACTGGGGCAGGATCGCGCCGAGCCCGGTGAGCAGGTAGCCGAGGCATCCGAAGGCGGCGTACAGCCCGAGTGTCTCCGCTGTCCGCCCGGTGGCCGGGCCCGTGTCGGCGGGCTTCATCGCGCCTCCCTATTAAACTCGTAGGACGAGGATAAGTCGAGCACGCCAGGATGTCACCCATGGAGCCGATGACCGCGCACTCCGCGCGCGCCCTGCGCAGCCAGGGAGCGCTGGCGATGCTCCGCCACGCCCACGCTCACCCGTCGGTCAAGCGCGCGGACGCGGCGCGGGCGCTGGGGCTGAGCAGCGGCTCCGCGACCGAGATCACGAGCCGGTTGAAGGCGGCCCGGCTGCTCGACGAGGAGGCCTCCGCCCTGACCGGCGGGCGCGGCCGCCCCTCCCCCGCGCTCGTGCCCCACCGCGACGGCCCGCTGGTGTGCGTCGTGGACATCAGCCACGAGCGGTGGCAGGCGGCCTGCGTCGAACTGGGCGGCCGCGTCGTCACGCAGGAGGCCGGCGGCCACTCCGGCACCCCGGACGTCCTCGGGACGCTCGGCCACCACGTGGCTGCCATGCACGCCCGCTACGGCCACCGCCTCCGCGCGGTGTCCGCCTGCGTCGCGGGCACGGTCAGCGCGACCACGGTCGTCCAGGCGTCGGGCATGGGCTGGCGCGGCGTGGACCTCGAACCGCTCCGGCCGCCCGGAATTCCCCTGCTCGTCGGGAACGACGCCTCGCTCGCCGGGCTGGCGGAGGCCAGACGCGGCGCGGGCGCGGGGGCGCGGGTGGTCCTGCACCTCACGGTCGAGGTAGGGATCGGCGGCATCCTCGTCGTGGACGGGCGGCCGGTGGACGGCGCCACCGGCGCTGGCGGCGAGTTCGGCCACATGCCGTTCGGGGACCCCTCGCTCCAGTGCCCCTGCGGCGCCCGCGGCTGCTGGGACCTGGAGGTCGACGGCCGCGCCATGGCCCGCGCCCTCGGCCGCCCCGCCCCCCGCGACCCGCGCACGGCCGCCGGGCACGTGATCGCCGCCGCGTCGTCCGACCCCGCGGCCCGCTCGGCCGTCGGCGCCGCCGCGCACGCGCTGGGACGTGGCATCGGCGCCCTCGCCAACGCCCTCGATCCCGGCGTGGTCACGCTCTCCGGCCTGGCCACCGACCTGGCCGCGACGGCGCCCGCGGCCCTGGAGACCGGCTACACCGCGGCCCTGATGCGCTACCGCCGCACGGCGCCGCCGCCCATCCTGCCCTCGACGCTCGGCCCGCAGGGCCCCCTCACCGGAGCCGCGGACGCCGCCTTCGACCTCCTCCTCACCGAGGAAGGCCTGGCCGCCTGGTCCCGAACGTGAGTCCGAGCGCCAGGCCACGCCCCCAGCGCGGCACCCCGTCACCAGGGACGCCGCGGGATCACAGATGCCACGTTCGGCTCCTCCTCGCGCAGAAGCATGAGGTCGCCTGGTCCCGCACCTGAGCCGAGCGCGCGGTTCGTGGCCACGCAACGCCGCGCGGCACTTGGCTGCCCGCGCGGCGCTCGGGCAGCCAACGCCTCTAGGAGCCGCGCGACGGGCTGCGCTCGGGAACCTCACGCAAAGAAGCACCAAGGCGCACGCTCCCCGTACCTGCGGCCGGGCGGCCAAGAACTAGCTGTGCAGCGGCGCTCGGGGGGCCGATGCGGCTTGGAGGGGTGCGGCGGTTGCGTTCGGGGCAGAGCGTATGGGGCTCCGCGTCTGGAGGCGGGGACTGGGCGGGTTAGGCGGGGCGCCATTCGGGGATGGCGCCTGGTTCGTGGAGGCAGTGGTCGGGGGCGGCTTCCAGGGCCTTCTCCTCGCCGCCGGGGGTGTAGGTGACGATCAGGCGCAGGGGGCGCCAGGTCATGTTGTAGGTGGAGTGCCAGACGCCCTTGGGGATGTGGACGGCGTCGCCTTCGCGGATCAGGAAGGGCTCGCCGTCGTCGACCATCTGCGCGGCCTCGCCGGAGATGACGTAGATGACCTCCTCGGCGTTCGGATGGTGGTGGCGGGCGTGGCCCTTGCCGGGGTTGACGATCACCTCGCCCAGGGTGCTGCCCGCCCCGGGCACCGCGGACGGGGTGACGAACCACTTGATCGACCCCCAGTCGAAGGTCGCGGTCGCCACGTCACCGGGGTTCCTCAGCATCAGATCTCCAGGTTCTTGAAGGCCGCGACCTGCGCGGTGACGGCCTTCTCGGTCGGGAGCCGCTCGACGGAGGAGGCGCCGAAGAAGCCGACGACGCCCTCCGTCCGGGACAGGACGTAGGCGGCGTCGTCCGGTTCGGCGATGGGGCCGCCGTGGCACAGCACGAGGACGTCGGGACGGACGGCGGCCGCGGCGTCCCGCATGGCCTGGACGCGCTCGACCGCCTCGTCCAGGGTCAGGGACGTCCCGGCGCCGATGCTGCCCTTGGTGGTGAGGCCGACGTGGGGGACGAGCACGTCGGCGCCGGCCTCGGCCATCGCCCGCGCCTGATCCTCGTCGAAGACGTAGGGGGCGGTGACCAGGCCGCGCTCGCGGGCGAGCCGCACCATCTCGATCTCCAGGTCGTAGCCCATGCCGGTCTCTTCGAGGTTCTGCCGGAAGACGCCGTCGTAGAGCCCGACCGTCGGGAAGTTCTGCACGCCCGCGAAGCCCATGGCCTTGAGCTGGTCGAGGAAGACGGGCATCACCCGGAACGGGTCGGTGCCGCACACTCCGGCCAGGACGGGCGTGTCCCGGACGACGGGCAGCACCTCCGACGCCATCTCCACCACGATCTGGTTGGCGTCCCCGTACGGGAGCAGGCCGGCCAGCGACCCGCGTCCGGCCATCCGGTAGCGGCCCGAGTTGTAGATGATGATCAGGTCGACGCCGCCCGCCTCGGCGCACTTGGCGGACAGCCCGGTGCCCGCGCCCGCGCCGATGACGGGCCTGCCCTCCTCGACGGTGTTCCGCAGCCGGAACAGGACGGTCTCGCGGTTCACTGCGCGCCCTCCGAGATCAGCCGGTGCAGCCGGTCGGCCATCGCCCGGCCGAACTCCGGGTCGTTGATGTGCATGTCGAGCATCTCCGCCTCCGCGACGTCCTCCAGCGCCATGAAGCACGCCACGTCGGCCACCGGATCGTGGAACGGCATGCCGGGCGCGTCGAGCGCCGACACGCCCTTGAGCGGGACGAACAGCGCGGTCGGCCCGGTGGCGGCGGCCAGCTTGGCCGCCATCCTGCGGCCCAGCTCGCCCATCTCCTCGGCCGTCGTCCGCATGAGCGTCACGGTGGGGTTGTGGACGTACAGCATCCGCTGCCCGAACCGCTCGGGGACGGTGCCGCGCGGCCCGAAGTTGACCATGTCGAGGGCGCCGGGCGCCACGACCTGCGGGACGCCGTGCCGTCCCGCGGCGGTGAGGCGGTCGGGTCCCGCCGACAGGACGCCGCCCACGAGGTCGTCCGCCAGCTCGGTGGTGGTCAGGTCGAGCACCCCGGCCAGCAGGCCGCTCTCCACGAGCCCTTCGAGCGCCCGTCCTCCGGCGCCCGTCGCGTGGAAGACGAGCACCTCGTAGCCGAGTTCGTCCAGGCGCTCCCGGGCGGCGTCCACCGCCGGGGTCGTGACCCCGAACATGGACGCCGCGACGAGGGGCCGCTCGTCCGGGGCGGGCTCCGGGACGGCGTGCGCCTTCGCCATCCCGGCCGCCGCCGCCGCGGCGTTCCCGAGGATCAGGCGCGACAGCCGGTTCAGGCCCGCGATGTCGACGACGCTGTAGGTGAGCGTGACGTCCTTGGCGCCCACGTAGGGCGAGACGTCCCCCGACGCCATCGTCGACACGATCAGCTTGGGCAGTCCGATGGGCAGGTCCCGGACGGCCCGCGCGGCGATCGACGATCCGCCGCTCCCGCCGACGGCGAGCACGGCGTCCACCCGGTCCAGCGCGGCGAGGACGACCGCCGCGCCCTCCCCCATCGCCGTGACGGCCGCGCCCCGGTCGCCGGCGTCCCGCAGGGCCTGGAGCGAGGCGCCCCCGGCTTCCGCGACCTCCTCGGCGGTGACGTCGGCCGTCACCTCCGACGGCCCGACCCCCACGTCCACGAGGACGGTGTCGCAGCCCAGCTCACGCACCCGCTCGCGGAGCCACGCGTACTCCGCGCCCTTGGTGTCGAGCGTCCCCACCAGTACCACGGTCGCCATCGCGTCCCCTCCGTTCCCCCGATACCGATTCCCCCGACGATCACTTCGCAAGCCTGTCCCCCTGGTGAGCGCCACGCTTCCTGGAACGGGACAATCTGGGCATGTCCCAGCCCTCTCTCGCCGGAGTCCTGCGCAGCACCGTCGCGACCGTGCTCACGCTCCTGGCGGCCGTCGTCTTCGTGGCGCTCGCCGTGGTCCTGGTGGTCACGCAGGTCCCGGACGGCACCCGGGACCTGGACGCCTACCGGGCCGCGCCGCGCTGCCCGTCCGCGCCGGCCCGGCCCGCCGAGTGCCGCTGGACGCGGGAGTTCACCGTGGCCGACGTCCGGCTGACGTCCAGGCGGGGCAGGCTCGACACCGTCACCCTGACCGGCGCGGACGGCCACCGGTGGGAGACGGCCTACACCGACCGGGGACCGGTCATCGGCGATCTCGGCAGGGGCGACCGGGTCACCGGCACCGTCTGGCGCGGGCGGCTGACCGAGATCGCGGCGCGCGGCGAGTCGCAGGACACCGACGCCGCCCCGGCCGACCTGCGCGCCCGGTCCCTCATCGCCGGGCTGATCATGATTCCGCCCGGCCTCCTCGTCACGGCGGCGTGCGTCTGGAGGCTGGGACGGCGCGCCGGCCCGAGCCGGGGCATGGTCGCCACCCTCGGCCTGGCCGTCGGCGTGTTCTTCGCGGGCCTGTTCTCCCCGCTCGTCGCGAACGCCGTGGGCGAGGACTTCTGGGCCACGGCGGCCGTCTGGCTGCCCGCGGCCGTCCTTCTGGCCGTCGGGGCCCGCGTCTACACGACCCGGGGGAACGGCCTCGCCAGGTGACGGTCAGGCGGGGACGGGCGCCTCGGTGACGGAGCCGTCCTCCAGGGTCAGGACGCGGTCGGCCTCGGCGAGGAGGGTCTCGTCGTGGGTCGCCACCAGGACGGTCACGCCCTCGCTGGAGACGACCGCGCGGAACAGCGGCATGATGGCGGCGGCGGTCTCGGAGTCGAGCTGGCCCGTGGGCTCGTCGGCCAGGAGCAGGCGGGGCCGGTTGGCGAGGGCGCGGGCGATCGCCACGCGCTGGCGCTGGCCGCCGGACAGCTCGTAGGGGCGCTGCAGCGCGTGGTCGGCCAGGCCGACGAGGCTCAGCAGGACGCGGACCCGCTCGTCGCGCTCGGCGGGCGGCGTGCGGACGAGGCGCAGCGGGACCTCGACGTTCTCGGCGGCCGACAGGACGGGGATGAGGCCGTGCGACTGGAACACGTAGCCGATGTCGTCGCGGCGCAGGGCGAGCAGCTCGTCCTCGGAGAGCGCGCCGACGTCGCGGCCGTCGACGCGGACGGTGCCGCCGTCAGGGCTGTCCAGGCCGCCGATCAGGTTGAGGAGGGTCGTCTTGCCGGAGCCCGAGCGGCCCCGGACGGCGACGATCTCGCCGGGCGCGACGGTGAAGGACGCCCCGCGCAGCGCCGGGACCTCGATCCTGCCCGTCCGGAAGGTGCGGACCAGCCCCTCCACGGCCACCATCGGCGCGGTCATCGGTTCTCCTCCCGGTCGGGCCACACGCCGACATGGTCGCTCTCCAGCGCGAGGCGGACGCGGTCGCGCAGGTCCAGGGCCTCGGTGAAGCCCTTGGGCAGCTGGACGCGGCCGACGCGGTCGAGGAGGGCGTACTCCTCGACGACGCGGGTCCCGTCGTCCTCGGAGCGGCGGCGGACCTCGACGCTGGTGCGGCCGTCGCGGATGCCGACGGTCCGGTCGACGCGCTCGGACACCTGCGTGTCGTGGGTGACGACGACGGTGGTGGTGCCGAGCTCCTCGTTGACGCGGCGCAGGGCGGCGAACACCCCGGCGGCGGTGGCGGTGTCGAGCTCGCCGGTCGGCTCGTCGGCCAGCACGACCTGGGGTTCGTTGGCGACGGCCACGGCGATCGCGATGCGCTGCTGCTGGCCGCCGGACAGCTCCGCCGGGCGGCGGCCTGCGCAGTCGCCGACGTCCAGCATGCCGAGCAGCTCGGCGGCGCGGGTGGCGCGCTCGCGGCGCGACCGCCCGGCGAACCTCATGGGCAGCTCGACGTTCTGCGCTGCGGTCAGGTACGGCAGGAGGTTGCGGGACGTCTGCTGCCAGACGAACCCGACCTTCTCGCGCCGGAACTCCAGCCGCTCCTTGGACGCCATGGTGAGCAGGTCCGACCCGGCGACGCGGGCGACGCCGGCGGTCGGCACGTCCAGGCCGGACAGGATGTTCAGCAGCGTCGACTTCCCCGACCCGGAGGCGCCGACGATGGCGACGAGCTCGCCGGGGTCGATCAGCAGGTCGAGGCCCTGGAGGGCGACGACCTCGACGCCGTCGGTCTTGTAGATGCGCACCAGGTTGTCGCAGACGATGTGGGCGCCCTCGCCGTAGACGGGGCCGCGTTCGGCGGCCCTTCGCTCCAGTTCGGCGAGATCGGTCGTGTCGGTCATCACTCCCCCGTTCTCAGAGCGTCGGCGGGGTCGGCGTCGAAGGCGCGGTCGACCGCGACGGCGGCGGCGGCCGCCAGCAGCAGCGCGGCGAGCAGGCCGAGCAGCGCCGGAAGCCCCGGGACGTGCGCGGTGACGGCGAAGCCGCCGGTGTAGGGGCGCAGATCCACGGCCGGTCCGGTGATCTCCGGCAGCAGGAGGCCGAGCACCCACCCGGCGCCCACCGCGCACAGCAGGATCGGCGCGACCTCCACGAGCGCGAGGCGGCGGCTCTGCCGGCGGCTCAGCCCGAGGGCGCGCAGGTGGGCGATCGTCCGGCCGCGGGCGCGGGCGCCCACGACGAGCATGAGCAGGACGGCGAGCAGCCCGAAAACGCCGGCGGCGAGGGCGCCGTTCCGGAAGGCGTCGTGGACGACCGGCACCAGCGGCTGGCTCGTCATCTCCCGGAGCACCTGCCGCCGCAGCACGACGCGGTCTCCCGGGGCGGCGGCGCGCAGCGCCTTGGCGTCGATGTCGTCGCCGACGACGAAGACCTGCGACGGGAAGCCCGTCGCGGTGGCGACCGCCCGGTAGGGGACGATCACGAAGGCGCTGTTCTTCTCCTGCCCGGGGAACCGCGCGATCCGGACGGACGGCTTGACGGTCACCGGGTCCATGCCCGCGCGGCCGAGCGTCACGGTGCCGGAGCCCAGGGTGCGGGCGGCCAGGGGCGACACCAGCGCGCCCGAGGTGTCCGGGATGCCGGGCACTTCGGGCGCGAGCCTCCGGTAGGCGGCGAGGTCCACGCCGACCACGGTCACCGGAGCCGGGTCGGTGGCGGACGAGGCCCGCGTGATGACCCGGACCCGGACGGCGCCGGTGACGCCGCGCACCGCCCGGATGCGGCGGAGCTTCGCCTCGTCCAGCGCCCCCGTCTCGACGCGCGCGTCGGCACCGGTCTCGGCCCAGGACGCGCGCTCCTGCCCGGTCCGCAGCGAGGTGTCCACGGTGGAGGCGAAACCGGCGATGGCGGCGGCCAGCAGCAGGACGGCCAGGGGCAGCGCCCCGACGAGGTTCTGCCGGGACGCGCGGGCCACCCCGATGAAGGCGACGGCACCGGTCCGCCGGCGCAGCAGGGGGCCGGCGGCCCGAAGCAGGTACGGGTAGGCGCGCAGAACGAGCACGCCGGCCGCCGCGCCGAGCAGGGCGGGGACGGCGGCGACCAGGGGATCGGTCCCCGCCGAGGTGCCGCGCCCGCGCAGCACCACGACGCCGATCACGGCGAGCGCCACCAGCAGGCCGTCCAGGACGAGGCGCCTCGGGGACGGGCGCGCCCCGACGAGGTCGTCGCGCCGGTCGGCGACCGAGCCGAGTCCGCCGCCGCGCTCCCGCAGGACCATGGCCGCCGGGACTCCCAGCACGGCCGCGACGAGCAGCCCGATCGCGTACAGCGAGGCGGTCTGCGGCGGACCGGCGTCCAGCAGCCGTCCCGCCGCGTACCCGAGCAGGGCGGACGGGACGGCGGCGAGCGCGGTCAGCCCGCAGGCGGGCGCGGCGAGCTGGCGCAGCGACGCGCCGCGGGCCCGCATCACGCCGAGGATCGGGCGGAGACGCTCGCCGAGAAGCCCGGCGGCGAGCAGCAGCAGCCCGGCGGCCACGGCGACGAGGCCGCCGAAGGCCAGGCCGACGACGGACTGGGCGGCGTGGAGCCGACGTTCGAACTCCTTCAGCTGGATGTCGAGGGGGGTGGAGACCTCGCAGGGGAACAGGTCGGCACGCCCCTCGACGGCGGAGCGGAAGGCGTCGAGGTCTCCCGCCATGCCGCGGGCCCGGGCGGCACCGACCGCGCCGTCGCGCACCGGGAACCGCCAGTCGTAGGTCAGTTTCAGGTTCGGGTCGCGCGTGAGGCGCCCGTACCCGGAGGGGTCGATCAGGGCCGTGCCCGCGTCGACCTCGACGACCCCCATGGGGGGCACGGGGACGTACTCGGTGGTCGCGTGCAGGATCCGGGGGCGCGGCCCCCAGAACGGGTCGGCGGCGTTCACCGGCTGGTAGAGGCCGCTGACGCGGACGATCCTGCCGCCGAGATCGATCCGGTCGCCCGGCTTGTAGCCGAGCCGGTCGGCGAACGCCTTGGCCACCATGACGCTCATGTCGCCGCTCGTCTCGCCCGGCCTGTTGGAGGGGAGGCGGCCGGCGACGAGGCGGACGCGCTCCCACGCGCCCGGGTCCCAGCCCAGGTACAGGACCCTCGGACGGGCGAAGGTCCCCTGGACGGTCTGGACGGGCGAGGTGACCGACGCCTCGGGTTCACCGGTGGTCTCGCTCAGGGACCGGGGCATCAGCTCGCGCCAGGTGAGGGCATTGCCGTTCAGTGCCGCGTCGCCGGGGACGGCGGCGAAGGCGCTGGGGCCGCCCGCCTTGCCGGTCACGCGGATGGCGGCTCCGGGTCCGGCGGCCAGGGCCGCCGCGCGGTCGTACCCGGCGGTCGTCCGGGACGGGACGGCGACGGCGAGCAGCGCCGACACCAGCATCAGCACGGCCAGCGCGGTGAGCGGCGCCCACTGCGCGCGGGCGAGCCGCGTCCCGGCACTCCTCATCGGTCCTCCCCCACGCGCAGCCCGGCTCCGACGTTCCGGCGCCGCAGCGTCCGGATGACCGGCGCGAGCACGAGCCCGAGCACCGCCGCCACCCCGCCGAGGACGGCCAGCACCACGGGCCACTGGACGACCAGGTCGGCGGGCGGGTACGGCTCGGCGGCCTGCACGCTCAGCACGACGTGCGGGACGACGAGCCGCGCCACGACCAGGCCGAGGACCGTCCCGCCGAGCAGGCCGAGCCCGACGAGGTAGGCCTGCTCGGTCGCGAGCATCCCGGCGACCTGGCGGGGCGGGACGCCGAGCGCCCGCAGCACCGCGAACTCCCGGTGCCGCTCGCCCGCGGTCACCGCCGCGTTCACCACGAACGCGATGACGGCGAACGCCAGCGCCGCGGCGAAGCCGATGACGAGCGCGCCCTGGAGCGCCGCGCCCAGCGGGGCGTCGCGGAGCCGGGCGCGCGTCTCGACGCGGTCGGCCGCGACCTCGCCCCAGGCGGGATGCCGGGCCAGGTCCCGGACGGCCGGGCCGGTGCGGCCGCCGCGCGCCGACGCCCACCACTCCCGCGGCGTGATGGGGTCGCCCGCCGAGCCGTCCGCGGCGAGCCGCGACCGGGTCAGGGTGGGCAGGTCGACCAGGACTCCCGGCCGGCCGGGCGGCACGCTCGGCAGCGCGGGCGCGATCCCGGCGACCTTGACGGGCTGGCCGCCGTCGATGGTGGTGACGGTGACGGTGCCGCCGACGCCGACCTTGGCGCGGCTCGCCATCTCCTTGGTGATCACGCCTGGCACGACCGGCAGCAGGTCGGTGTTCCGCCCGTCGTGCGCGGGCGGACGGGAGGTGCCGAGCATCGCGTGGACGGCCCTCGGGACCGCGAGACGCGGTCGGGGTGTCCGGAGAGGCGATCATCGAGGCGGCCCGGATCCTTGAGATCGACGCCTTCAAACGGGCGCTCGCGGGGAGCACCGCCTG